>DASWUI010000034.1:0-2180 GCA_036401715.1 Ramlibacter sp.
CCCTGTTCGGCGATGGTGGGCACGTCGCCGATCAGGGGCATGCGGCTGCGCTTGGACACCGCCAGCAGCTTGAGCTTGCCGCCCTGGACGTGCGAATAGGTGGCCAGCATGCCGTTCATCATCACCTGGGTCTGGCCGCCGATGGTATCGGAGATCGCCTGGCTGCCGCCCTTGTAGGGCACGTACTGCCAGCGCGCGCCCACGGCGCTGGCGAGCGCGACGCCCGCCAGGTGCGGCGCGCCGCCGGTGCCGCTGACCGCGAAGTTCAGGTCCTTCTGCCTGGACAGCGCCACCAGCTCCTTGACGCTGTTCGCCGGCACCGAGGGATGCACCACCAGCAGGTGCGGCGAATAGGCGAGCATGGTCACGCCGCGCAGTTCCTTCGACGGGTCGAAGGGCAGCTTCGTGTACACGGAAGGCGAGATCGCCAGCGCCCCCACGTCGCACAGCAGCAGCGTGTAGCCGTCCGGTGCCGACTTGGCGACGAAGTCCGCGCCCAGGTTGCCGTTGGCGCCGGGCTTGTTCTCCACCACCACCGGCTGCTTGAGCGATTCGGCCAGCAGGTTGCTGATCGCGCGCGCGATGATGTCCGAGGAGCCTCCCGGCGGGTAGGGCACCACGATGCGGATCGG
Source organism: Ramlibacter sp. (assembly GCA_036401715.1). Lineage (GTDB taxonomy): Bacteria > Pseudomonadota > Gammaproteobacteria > Burkholderiales > Burkholderiaceae_C > Ramlibacter. The sequence continues at coordinate 633 of DASWUI010000034.1, forward strand.
GCGGGCGGGCCAGTTGTCCTTCTGGGCGAAGGCGGCCGGGGCGGCGAGGGCGGCGGCGCCCGAGAGCAGGGCCTGGCGGCGGTTCAGGGTCATGGCGTGGTCTCCGGTGGGGTTGGGGTGTCGGGGTGCGCGCGCAGCCGCACCCCGGCGGTTCAGGCATGCGTGTAGGCGGTCTTGACGGTGGTGTAGAACTCCGCCGCGTAGCGCCCCTGCTCGCGCGGGCCGTAGCTGGAGCCCTTGCGGCCGCCGAAGGGGACGTGGTAGTCCACGCCCGCAGTGGGCAGGTTCACCATCACCATGCCGGCCTGCACGTGGCGCTTGAAGTGCGTGGCGTGCTTCAGGGAGGTGGTGGCGATGCCGGCGGACAGGCCGAAGTCGGTGTCGTTGGCCAGCGCCAGCGCCTCGTCGTAGTTCTTCGCGCGGATGACGCTCACGACCGGGCCGAAGATCTCTTCGCGGTTGATGCGCATCTGCGGGGTGGTATCGGCGAACAGCGCCGGCTTCAGGTAGTAGCCCGGCGCGCCGTCGGCGTTCCTGCCGGGCGCTTCGCCGCCGGCCACGAGGCGCGCGCCTTCGCCCTTGCCGATGGCGATGTACTCCAGGTCCTGCGCGAGCTGTTTCTCGTCCACCACGGGCCCGATGTCGGTTCCCGCCTTGCGGGCATCGTCCACCTTGAGCGTCTTCATGCGCGCGGCCAGGGCCTCCACGAAGCGGTCGTGGATGCCCGCGGTGACGATCAGGCGCGAGGACGCGGTGCAGCGCTGGCCGGTGGAAAGGAAGCCGCTGTTGAGGGCGGCATTGACGGCCACGTCCAGGTCGGCGTCGTCCAGCACCACCATGGGGTTCTTGCCGCCCATCTCGAGCTGGAACTTCGCCATGCGCGCGACGCAGGCCTGCGCGATGCGCTGGCCGGTGGCGACCGAGCCGGTGAAGCTGATCGCGTGCACGCGGCGGTCGTCCAGCAGCACCTGGCCCACTTCGGAGCCGCGGCCCATGACGAGGTTGAGCACGCCCGCCGGCAGGCCGGCGCGGTGCAGGATGTCGGCCAGGGCCCAGGCGCTGCCGGGGACCAGGTCCGCCGGCTTCAGCACCACGGTGTTGCCGAAGGCGAGGGCGGGCGCGAGTTTCCACGCGGGGATCGCGATCGGGAAGTTCCAGGGCGTGATGAGGCCGACCACGCCGAGCGGCCGCCGGCGCGTCTGGATGAACACGCGGTCGCGCTCCGACGGCGCATGCTCGCCGCCGAGCCGCGCGCCCTCGCCGCCGACGTAGCGCAGGATGTTGACGGCGCGGCCGACCTCGCCGCGGGCCTCCGGCAGCGTCTTGCCTTCCTCGCGGGTCATCTCGCGCGCGACCTGGTCCGCACGGGACTCGAGGATCGCGGCGGCGCGATGCAGGATCTCGCCGCGCTTCGGCGCCGGGATGGCGGCCCATCCGGGCTGCGCGTCGCGCGCCGCCTCGATGGCCTGCCGCGCGTCGTCGGCATCGGACTTCTGGTAGACGCCGACGACCTCGTCGGTGTTGGCCGGGTTGCGGGTCTCGAACGTC
>DASWUI010000035.1:0-9476 GCA_036401715.1 Ramlibacter sp.
CCCGGCTCCTACGCCGGGCTCGCGCGTTGCTCCCTACATTGGTTCCGTCGCACACAACAAGCAAAGGACGGAAGCCATGCCCCACCCCAAGAACGGCCTGAAGCTCACGGGTGATACCCACCTCCACGACCCCCGGCTGGACCTCTACCTGGAGGACGACGAGCCGATCGAAGCCGTCGTGGTGGAGGACATCCGCGTGTACGCCGACGGCTACGAGCGCCCCGCCGCCGCCGAGATGGACCATCCGGAGCCGCCCACCAAGCTGCAGAAGGTGGAACGGACGGTCGCCCGGCAGACCGCGCGCACGCCGCTGCTGATGATGGGCGCCGGCCTGCTGTTCGGCTGGATGGTGATGCGGGTGCTGCGGCGCTGAGGCCCTGCAGCCCGGCCGTTTTTGGGTAGGCTCCGGCTGTTGCACGAACAGACGGAGAACCCATGGTCCTGCTCGAATTCGCCATGACGCCCACCGGCGAGGGGGAGAGCGTCAGCCGCCACGTCGCCCGCATCCTGGACATCGTGGACCGCAGCGGCGTGTCCTACCAGCTCACCGCCATGGGCACCATCCTGGAAGGCGACTGGGACGAGGTGATGGCCGTGGTCGGCGAATGCTTCCGCGAACTGCAGAAGGACTGCCGGCGCATCGGCATGAACCTCAAGATGGACTACCGCGCCGGCACCGAGCCGCGCCTGCGCAGCAAGGTCGATGCGGTCGAAGGGCACGTGGGGCGCAAGCTCAGGACCTGAGGCGCCCCGCCTGCGGGGCAAAGCGGCTCAGGCCGCCTTGCGCTGCGCCGGCACGCCGATGCGATCGAGCGCGTCGGCCAGCTGCTTGACCGTGCGGTCCACGTTGTGCCACTTGTCCAGCCCGAACAGGCCCAGGCGGAAAGTCTTGAAGTCGCTGCCCTCGTCGCACTGCAGCGGCACGCCGGCCGCCGTCTGCAGGCCCTCGTTCAGGAATTTCCTGCCCGACTGGATGTCGGGGTCGGTGGTGTAGCTCACCACGACGCCCGGCGCCTTGAAGCCCTCGGCGGCCACGCTGGGGAAGCCGCGGCTTTCGAACAGCGCGCGCACCTTGCGGCCCAGCTCCTCCTGCTCCGCCTTGACCTTCGCGAAGCCGTAGGCCTGCGTTTCCTTCATGGTGGCGCGCAGGCGCGTGAGGGCGTCGGTGGGCATGGTGGCGTGGTACATGTGGGCGCCGCCTTCGTACGCTTCCATGATCTGCAGCCACTTCTTCAGGTCCATCGCGAAGCTGCTGCTGGCGGTGCCGTCGATGGCCTGGCGGGCCCGCTCGCTCAGGCACACCATCGCGCAGCACGGCGAGCTGCTCCAGCCCTTCTGCGGCGCGGAGATCAGCACGTCGACGCCGGTGGCCTTCATGTCCACCCAGACGGCGCCGCTGGCGATGCAGTCCAGCACGAACAGGCCGCCCACCTCGTGCACCGCGTCGGCCACGGCCCGCAGGTAGTCGTCGGGCAGCACCATGCCGGCGGCCGTTTCCACGTGGGGCGCGAACACCACCGCGGGCTTCTTCTCGCGGATCGTGGCGGTGACCTCGGCGATCGGCGCCGGGATCCAGGAGGCGGTGGGGCCGTTGCCGGTCTTGCGCGCCTTGAGCACGGTGGACGAGGCGGGGATGTTCCCCATCTCGAAGATCTGCGTCCAGCGGTAGCTGAACCAGCCGTTGCGGATCACCACGACGTCCTTGCCGCCGGCGAACTGGCGCGCCACGGACTCCATGCCGAAGGTGCCGCTGCCCGGCACCAGCACGGTGGCATGCGCCTTGTAGACGTCCTTCAGGATGGACGAGATGTCCTTCATCACGCCCTGGAAGCTGCGCGACATGTGATTGAGCGCGCGATCCGTGTACACCACGGAGAATTCGAGCAGGCCTTCAGGGTCGACGTTGGGCAGCAATCCGGGCATGTTGTCTCTTGGGGTTGTGGGCTGGAAAGGGGCCAGCTTAACACCCGTGCCTTACCCGCCGCAGCCGGGGTTTTTGCCCCGGCCGGCTGCTGCTACATTGCAGTCCACGACAGAGGAGTGCTCCATGGCCAGGGGTGAACAGCGCAGCAACAAGATGGTGAAGAAGCCCAAGAAGGACACCTCGCCGCCCAGGGAAGGCACGTCCGACCGGCCGATGCCGCCGACCACCACGGTGCTGCCCAAGGGCAAGCTGAAGAACAAGTGAGGCCGTGCGGGCGCGCGCCCGCACCGCGGCCCGCATGCCCGCCGCCGCCCCGCTCCACCAGTGCCGCGTGCTCGCCTCCCCCTGGGAAGGCGTGTACGCTACCGAGATCCGCAGCGCGCGGCACTACGGCCGGCATTCGCACGCCACCTTCGGCTTCGGCGTGGTGGACCACGGCGCGCACCGCTCCTCCAGCGGGCGCGGCACCGTGGATGCGTACGCGGGCGACATCGTCACCACCAATCCCGGCGAGGTGCACGACGGCCGGCCCCTGGGCGGCCCCTCGCGGACCTGGTGCACGGTCTACCTCGAGCCGGGGGAGCTCGCCTCCATGCTGCCGCAGGCGCCCGCCGCGGATCTCGCCATCACCCGTCCCGTGCTCGCCGACGGCGAGCTGCAGCGCGCCACGCGCGGCCTGCTGGCCGCCCTGCGCCGCTGGCAGCAGGGCGCGGCCGATGAACTCGCCTGCGAGGAGGCCCTGGTGCAGGCCTGCGGCCTGCTGCTGGCGCGGCACACGACACGGCCTGCCTGCGAGTCCGTGCCGGACGTGGCGCTCGCCCGCGTGCGGCAGCGCCTGGCCGACGCCCTGGCCCAGCCGCCGAAGCTGGCGGAGCTCGCCGCGCTGGCGGGCGTCAGCCGCTTCCAGCTGCTGCGCCGCTTCGCGGCCGCCTACGGCTGCACGCCGCACGCGTGGCTGCTGCAGCAGCGCGCCGAACGTGCGCGTGCCCTGATCCGCGCGGGACTCGCCCTGTCGGAAGCGGCGGCGGCCTGCGGTTTCGCGGACCAGAGCCACATGACGCGCATCTTCACGCGCCAGTTCGGCTTCACGCCCGGGGCGTGGCAGCGCGCCGGTGCGCCGCAATAACGTTCAAGACGCGGGGCCCGGGCCAACGCACACTGCGGCGCATGGACTTCAGCCACCACCCCGCCCTGCGCGCCGCCTTCCCCGAACTCGCCGCGGCCGCCCTGTTCGCGCGCGGCATCCGCCCGGACGCGCCGGCCGAAGCGCAGGTCGCGCGGCACGAGGCGGTCGCCCGGCAGCGGCTGGCCGAAGCCGGCTCGGAGTCCGAGCTGCCGGAGATCCGGGCCTGGCGGCGCGCCTTCGCGCGCATGGGCCTCAAGCCGACGCAGTACCGCTGCGCGTCCGAGTCGCTGCTGCGGCGGCTGCGCAAGGAAGGCGCGATGCCGCGCATCCATCCGCTGATCGACCTGTGCAACGGCATCTCCATGGCCTTCGCGATCCCGGTGGCGGTGCTCGACGTGGCGCGCATCGGCGGCTCGCTGCAGGTACGGCACGCGCAGGGCACCGAGCGCTACCTCAGCTTCGGCGGCGAGACCGAGCACCCGGATGCCGGGGAAGTGAGCTTCGTGGACGACCACGGCAATGCGCACGCGCGCCGCTGGACCCACCGGCAAAGCGGCCTGTCGGCCGTGCGGGACGACACGCGCGAGGTGCTGGTCGTGGCGGAGGCGATGCACGCCGGCGCCGAAGGGGACGTGGCACGGCTGCTGGCGGCGGTCGAGCAAGGCCTGCGCGAGGCCTGGGGCGCCCAGGCGAGGTCGCAGGTGCTGACGCCCCTGCAGCCTTCCTTCGGCTTCCCCTAGGCCGGCCAGCGCATCAGCACTTCAGCTCGCGGAACCGCAGCTTGGCCTTGATCAGGGGCGTCTCGTCCTGGATGGTCACCGACGGCCCCCTGGCCTTGAGTTCGGCCTCCTGCTGCTTCATGCGCCCTTCCAGGGCCGTGCATTCCTGGCGGGCCTCGGGCGTGAGCTGCGCGCGGCGGGCGAGCTTGGCGCGGTCCTGCGGCGGCGTCTTGTACCTGTCGGTGCGGCGCGCGCCCGCGGGCCCCACTTCGCGCCCGCCGGGGCACGCGACCTCGGTGTAGACCACCCGCCCCTTCGACACGCACTTGTACGCGGGCTTCCTGGGCGGCGGTTCCTGCTGACCCAGTGCGGGCCCGGCGAGCAGCAGCCATGCCACCGCCATCACCATCCCCGCGCGCGTTCCCTGTCCTGCCATGGCTCCCTCCGTGTTGGCCGCGATGCTAGGCGCGGGGCAGGCCGGGAACCTACTACAAGACGTTTCGGCGATGCCTCCGGCCAACGCCCCCGAGCCGCGACAAGTTGCGGCCCGGACTGCCAACTACTGCACGAAACCGCGCCATCCTGTCCGCCCGTCCGCGACGGACGGCTGGCCTTATGACATTTGGTTTCATCGGCGGTCGTGCCGGGGAACTATTCCTGACGGGGGATTTACAAACGGAAATGCTGCCCGCCGGCGGCCGGAGTACGCTCGTTTCCCTCTGGAGGCCAGGCTGGTGTTTCCCCACGCAGGATCCGACGATCGGGGGCTGTTGCAATTTGTAATGCTCTGCCATACTAAGCGAAACACCTAGCTCATGACCTCCCTTTCCCGTATCAGCTGCCACGCCGTGCACCGCATGCGCGCCTCGGATCGCGAAGCCCTCGCGCTGCAGCTGTTCGCGGTGCACTCGCAGATCTTCGCGGGCCTGAGCTACGAGGAATTCCGTTCTTACGTGGTGGAGCGCGATGCGTGGCGGACCTGGGTGTACGTGAAGCACAACTCGGCGGGGCAGATCGTCGGCTACACCTCCATGCACGCCTTCCGCGTTCTCATGGGCGAACGGCTGTCGGTGGTGGTGCGCCTGGAGGCCGGAACCCTGCCCGCGTACCGCGGCCGCGACCTGACCATGGTGTACGCGGTGCTGCGCCTGCTGCGCGTGTGGGCCCGCCAGCCGTGGCGCCGCTTCTGCATCTTCGCCGCGCTCACGCACCCGAGCAGCTACACCTTCCTGTCCCACTACGCGCCGGTGATCTGGCCGCATGCGACGCGCAAGGAGATCCCCGCGAAGATCATGCAGCGCATGGAGCAGCTGGCCCAGACCTTCCACCTGGAACGCGTCGACCCCGCCAACCCGCTGGTGCGCGAAGTGCACTGGGTGACGCTGGAGTCGGAGGAGGACCGCAAGCGCTGGATGGCCAGCAGGCGCCGCGACACGCGCTTCTACATCGACAACAACCCCGGCTACGTGCAGGGCCACGGGATGCTCACGTACATCCCGTTCAACGGCTCGATCCTGCTGCGTTCGCTGGTGCGCTTCCTCGTCGGCCGCGCCGGCAGGATCGCGCGGCTGGCGATGGGCAAGGACGCCGGCATGAAGACGCCGCGCCGGCACCCGATCGACTCGGCCTTCCAGACCCTCGAGTCGTCCGGCCCGCGCGAACCGCGGCGCTAGGTACCGCCCCGCTCGCCTCAGCCCGCCCCGTCCGCGCGCGGCAGCGTGAAGAAGAAGGCGGCGCCCTGCCCGGGCGTGGACTGCGCCCACACGCGTCCGCCCTGGCGGATCACGGCCCGCGCCACCGTCGCCAGGCCGATCCCGGTCCCGGGAAATTCATCGGCTCCGTGCAGCCGCTGGAAGGTGCCGAACAGGCGGTCGGCATAGGCCATGTCGAAGCCGCAGCCGTTGTCGCGCACGAAGTACTCGCCGCGCTCGCGGGAGCCGCCGACGACGATCTCGGCATCGGCCTTCTTCGAGGTGAACTTCCAGGCGTTGCCGATCAGGTTCTCCAGCACCGAACGCATGAGCCGCGAGTCGCCCAGCACCGCGAGCCCCGGCTCCACCCGCCAGGCCACGCGGCGCTGCGGCTGTTCCGCCTGGAAGCGCTGCAGGATGTCGGTGGCCATGTCGCTCACGTTCACCACCGAGCGGATGATCTCCACCTCCGACACGTGCGCCAGCGCCAGCAGGCCCTCGATCAGCTGCGCCATCTCGTCGGCGTTGGCCAGGATGCGCGCGAGGTAGTGGTGCGCGCGGCCCTCGGGCAGGGCCTGCAGTTCCTGCTGCAGCAAGCGGGCATAGGAGGCCACGCGCTGCAGCGGCGACTGCAGGTCGTGCGAGACCGAGTAGGAAAACGATTCCAGCTGCTTGTTGGCCAGGCGCAGGGCCTCCTGGTTGGCCACGAGGTCGGTGATGTCCGCGTCCACGCCCACCCAGAAAAGGATCTCGCCGGATTCGTCGCGCACCGGCACCGCGCGATAGGTGGTGGTGTGGTAGGTGCCGTCCCGGGCGCGGATGCGGCGCGTGCCCGCGTACGGTTCGCCGGTGGGCGCGCAGCGCAGCCAGGACTCCTGCATCGCCGGCAGGTCGTCCGGATGCACGACCTCGGTCCACTCGTAGCCGTGCCACTTGGGCGGGGCGCCGCCGGCCAGCTCGTACCAGGCGCGGCTGAGGAAGGTGATGCGGCCGCGCGGGTCCACCGTCCTGAACGGCAGCGGCGCCTGCTCCGCGAGCGTGCGGAACAGCGCTTCCTGGCGCGCGAGCTGGCCGGTGCGTTCGGCGATGCGCTCCTCCAGGCTGGCGTTGAGGCGGCGGATCTCTTCCATCATCAGCACCCGCAGCGTGATGTCCTGCTGCGCGCCCTGGATCGCCACCACCTTGCCGCCGGGCCCGTGCACCGGCTCACCCACGGAACGCAGCCACACGTGCCGCCCGGTGGCCGTGACCAGTTCCACCTCGACGTCGAAAGGCTCGCCGCGGTCCACGCAGGCATCGATCGCCTGCAGGCCCTTGGCCAGCGAGCGCTGGGCCAGCATGGCGAAGATCTCCTGCAGCGTGGGCTCGGCATCCGGCGGCATGTCGAGCGCCGCGGCGGCCTCTCCCGAGAGCGTGACGCGCTGCGTGGCCAGGTCGGCGCGCCAGTGCCCCATGCGCGTGAGCCGCCCCGCCATGTGCAGCTGCTCGGCCTGCTCGCGCAGGCGGTCCTGCGCCTGCTTGAGCGCGTCGATGTCGGTGGCGGTTCCGAACCAGGACACGCCGTCCTTGCCCGGCTCGCGCACGGGCACCGCGCGCAGCAGCTGCCAGCGGTAGCCGCCGTCGCGGTAGCGCAGCCGGTGCTCGTGCTGCAGCTCCTCGCCCGTGCGCAGGGCTTCGGCCAGGCGCTTGAGCATCGCCTCGAGGTCCGCCGGGTGCACCTGCTGCTGCCAGCGCGAGCCGAGCGCGTCCTCCACCGGCCGCCCGGTGACTTCCACCCAGCGCTGGTTGACGAACTGCAGCGCGCCGCGCGCGTCCGCGGCGAACACGATCTGCGGCATCGCCTGGGCGAGCTGCTGGAAGCGCTCCTCGGTCTGCTGCCGGCTGCGCGAATGGCGGCGCACCTGCAGCGCCAGCGCCACGGCGACCGCCAGCGCGACCAGCCACACCGCCGCCGTCAGCCAGGCGAAGCGCCGCCAGGGCGCCAGCATCTCGTCGTAGCCGGAACCCACCGCCACCACCAGGTCGGGATAGGTCGGCAGCTGCCGGTAGGCGATGACGCGCAGCACGCCGTCGAAGCCGCTTTCCCGGATGAAGGTGCCCTGGGCCGCCTGCGGCAGGTACTCGCGGAACAGCGCCAGGTGCGAGAAATCCTTGCCCAGGAGGGACTCGTCGGCGGGGCTGCGCGCGAGCAGCTGCCCGTTGCGGTTGTAGAGCGTCACGGCGCCGTTGGTGCCGAGGTCGATGCCCCGCCACAGGCGTTCGAAGTAAGGGGGCTCCACCGCGCCCACCAGCACGGCGCGCAGGCTGCCGTCCGCGTTGCGGATGGGCCGGGCCACGCTCATCATCCAGGTGCCGGTGGTGCGGCTGCGCAGCACCGGGCCGATGAAGAACCCGGTGTCCGGCTCCCGCAGGTAGGCCTGGAAGTAAGGCCGGTCGGCCATCGATGCACCGATGTTGCCCTGGTCGGAGTCGTAGACGATGCGGCCGCTGGTGTCCACCACCCACAGCGCGCGCAGGAAAGGCAGGTCGCGCAGCTCCGAGCGCAGCATGAGCTGCGCATGCTCCTCGTCCAGCCGGCCGGCGGCGCGCAGCGCCTCCAGCCGCACGATGGCCAGCTGCAGCGTCTGGTCCACGGACTGCAGGGTGCGCGCCGTCTGCTCGGAGATCACGCGGGACAGCGAGTCGGTCAGCTCCTCGCCGCTGCGCAGCGCCGCCTCCCGCAGGTACAGCAGCGCGAACAGCAGCAGGGCCCCGCTCAGCAGCGCGAACGCCAGCGCGGCTCCCGCGTCCCTCAGTCTTCTCCTCATGGGCTGCATTGTGCGCTGCGGCGCCGCTCCGGCAAGCAGTCGCGTCCTCCGCTGACACGGCCGCACCGAGGCCGCCCCGGACACTGGCTGCCCACGCTCAATGACAGGAGGCCGCGATGACCCAGCACGCGATGGTCAAGGGAGAAGTCTCGTTCCGCGCGGGCGACGGCGTGCTCATGCCGATCCCCGACGGCGAGGTGGACATCGAGATGGCCGACGACAGCGTCACGCTGTCCTGGAACGACGGCGAAGGCAACGTGACGACCACCGCCATCACGCGCGACGAATTCGACCGCTACTGCAAGGAAGGCAAGATCCGGCTTTCCGGCTCCCCGGCGGCGCCATGACTTCGCGCGCGGCCTTCGAAGTCCTGCTGCTGGCGCTCGCCTGGGCCGCGACGCTGGCGGTGCGGCCCTGGCGCCTGCTGCGTCCGCACGAGGGCCGGGTGCCGCTGGCCACCCCCTTCCTCGCTTGCCTGACCGTCCTGCCCTGGCTGTGGTCCTGGCCGGGCCTGGCGGCGCTGCCGATCCCGCTGCACTGGTCGGGCGCCCCGCTGGTGGTGCTGCTGCTCGGCTGGCCGCTGGCCGTGCCCGTGATCACCCTCGCGGGCCTCGCCACCCTGTTCACGGCGGGCCACGGCCTCGCGCAGGCGCTGTCGCTGACGGTCTGGACCGGTCTGGTGCCCGCCACGCTGGTGCTGGCGATGGGCTACGGCGTGCGCAAGGCCTTCGGGCCGAACCCGGTGGCGTACATGCTCGGCCGCGCCTTCTTCGTGCCGATGCTGGCGCTCGGCGCCTGCGGGCTGGCCGCGGCGCTGCTGGCCGACGGACTGGCCGGCAGCACCGGCGGCCTGCAGAAGGTGGCGATCGCCCTGCTGGCGATGGGGGAGGCCTCCTGGACCTGCGCCATCGTCAGCTTCCTGGTGGCCTACCGGCCGCAATGGCTGGCCACCTGGTCGGATGCGATGTACCGCGGCCGTCCTGCGCGCAAGCCGGCGGCCGCCCGCGTTCCGGTGCCGGCTCCGGCCCGCATCGCGCCGCCGCCGCCCTCGCCGCCCCGCTGAGCCAGCGCTCTCGGCCCAGTTGTCCCACCGCAACGCACGGCCACCCGGGCGGTGCTATCGTGCGCGCCATGCAGTACCGTCGCCGCCTTCCGATGATCGCCGCCGCCACCCTGGCGCTGGCCGCCATGACCGCGCAGGCCGATCCG
>DASWUI010000036.1:0-2600 GCA_036401715.1 Ramlibacter sp.
GGATCTTGCCATGCATGGGCTTGGCTTTGTGGCCCCGGCTTTCGCCGTGGCCGTCCTGGTGGCCTTCGCCGCCCGGCTGGTGCTGCCCCGCAGCGCCCGCCCCGAGCGCTGGTGGGCCCCCGTTGCTCTCAACTTCATAGCGGGCGTGCTGGTCCTGGGCGCCGGACTGTGGTTTTTCGGCCGCGACGGCAAGATGGCGACCTATGCGGCCCTGGTCGTGGTGGTCGCCACTTGCCAGTGGCTGAGCGCACGCGCCTGGCGTGCGTGAGCGGCCCCTAGAATCCCCGCCCACCATACTGTTCCTGCTCTCGCCGGCCAAGACCCTCGACTACGAGTCGCCGGTCCCGGACGTTCCCCACACCCTGCCGGCCTTCGTCGAGGATTCCGCGCGCCTCATCGAAGTGCTGCGCCGCAAGTCGCCGCAGGATCTGGCCGCGCTGATGGACATCAGCGATCCGCTGGCCGCCCTCAACGCCGCCCGCTACCAGGCCTGGACGCCCAAGTTCACGCCGCGCAATGCCCGCCAGGCGGTGCTCGCCTTCGACGGCGACGTCTACGACGGGCTGCAGGCGCGCCGGCTGGCGCCGGCGGACCTGGAATGGGCGCAGCAGCACCTGCGCATCCTCAGCGGCCTGTACGGCGTGCTGCGGCCGCTGGACTGGATGCAGCCCTACCGGCTGGAGATGGGTACCGGCCTGAAGGTCGGCGAGGCCGGCAACCTCTACCAGTACTGGGGCAGCCGGATCGCGGAGCACCTCAACGGGGTGCTCGCCGCCGACAAGACGCCGGTGGTGGTCAACCTGGCCTCGCAGGAATACTTCCGCTCGGTCGACCGCAAGGCCCTCAAGGCGCGCGTGATCGAGTGCGTGTTCGAGGAATGGCGGCCGGGCGGCTGGAAGGTCATCAGCTTCTCGGCCAAGAAGGCGCGCGGCCTGATGGCGCGCTACGCGATCATGAAGCGGGTGGAGACCCCGCGCAAACTCGAGAACTTCAACCTCGAAGGCTATGCCTTCGACCCGGCCGCCTCGCACGCCGAGCGGCTGGTGTTCAGGCGCAGGACGGCAGCATGAGTACGACCGGGACGAAGCAGCAGCAGGTGACCCCCGAGCTGCGCAGGTGGATCGTGGAGCAGGCGCAGGCGGGCCACAGCGCCGAGTCGGTGCTCAAGGCCATGCTCGCCTCCGGCTGGAGCGAGGACGTGGCCGTGGACGCCCTGGAGAGCACCCTGCGCAACCACCTGGAAGGGCAGGCGCAGGCCCAGGGGCTGCCGCCGTCCGTGCCGGTGCCCGACCCCGCGCTGGAGGAGTCGCCGCTGTACATCGATGCGGGCGACCGGCGCGTGGCGGTCCTGCAGTCCATGTACAACCCGCGCGTGGTGGTGTTCGGCGGGCTGCTGTCGGACGAGGAGTGCGCCGAGCTGATCGAACTGGCCAAGCCGCGGCTGGCGCGCTCCCTGACGGTCGCCACCAAGACCGGCGGCGAGGAGGTCAACGAGGACCGCACCAGCAACGGCATGTTCTTCCAGCGCGGCGAGAACGAGCTGGTGCGCCGCATCGAAAAGCGCATCGCCACGCTGGTGAACTGGCCCGAGGAGAACGGCGAGGGCCTGCAGATCCTGCAGTACGGCCCGGGCGCGGAGTACAAGCCGCACTACGACTACTTCGACCCCTCGGAGCCGGGCACGCCGACCATCCTCAGGCGCGGCGGCCAGCGCGTGGGCACCATCGTGATGTACCTCGCCGAGCCGCAGAAGGGCGGCGGCACCGTGTTCCCCGACGTGCACATGGAGGTCTGCCCCAAGCGCGGCAACGCCGTGTTCTTCAGCTACGAGCGGGCCCATCCCTCCACCCACACGCTGCACGGCGGGGCGCCGGTGCTCGCGGGCGAGAAGTGGATCGCCACCAAGTGGCTGCGCGAGCGCCGCTTCGAATGAGAGTCCAGGCCAACGGCCTCTCCATCGAAGTCGAGGACAGCGGGCCCGCCGGCGACCGGCCGCCCGTCCTGCTGGTGATGGGCCTGGGCATGCAGCTGATCGCCTGGCCCCAGGAGCTGGTGGATGCGCTGGTGCGGGCGGGGCACCGGGTGGTGCGCTTCGACAACCGGGACATCGGCCTGTCGCAGCGCCTGGACCACCTGGGCGTGCCCAACCTGCTGTGGGAGAGCATGAAGCTGCGCTTCGGCCTGCCGGTGCGCGCGCCCTACACGCTGGCCGACCTCGCCGCCGATGCCTTCGGCGTGCTCGATGCCCTGGGCATCGGCCAGGCCCACGTGGTGGGGGCCAGCATGGGCGGCATGGTCGCGCAGCGCATGGCACTGGCGGCGCCGGGGCGCGTGCTGACGCTCACCAGCATCATGAGCTCCAGCGGCGCACGCTACCTGCCGGGGCCCCAGCCGCGCGTGCTGCAGGTCCTGCTGGCGCGGCCGAAGGACCACAGCGAGCCGACCGTGCTCGCGCACTACGTGCGCCTGTTCCAGGCGATCGGCAGCCCCGCCTACCCCTCCAGCGACGAGGAGCTGCGCCAGCGCATCCGTGCCTCGGTGCGGCGCGGCGGCTACCGACCCGCCGGCAGCGCGCGGCAGCTCGCGGCGGTGGCTTCGGA
>DASWUI010000037.1:0-5052 GCA_036401715.1 Ramlibacter sp.
CCAGCGCATCGAGGCGGCGGTGGAGAACCGCGAGAAGTCCAAGGAATCCCGGCAGCTCGCCGACGACCTGCACGGGGACCTGAAGGGCGCCCTGCAGCGCGCCTTCGAGGACAGCAAGAATCCGGCGAAGGCGTTCGTGGAGGCGTTCGCCAGCACGCTCTACACGCGCGTCTCCTCCCGGCTGGCCGACGCCCTGACGAATGCGGTCCTGGGCGCCCCCGGAAGCGGTGGCTCGGGGAGCCTGCTCAATGCCTTCTTGGGCGGAAGCGGCGGCATCCAGGCGCTGTTCAGCGGGACGTCCATCGGCTCCAGCGGCTTCGGGACTGGCGCGGCCTACGGGAACATGGACCTCGGCGCGTTCCTGCACTCCGGCGGAATCGTCGGCGGCACCCCGTCGTTCTATCGGCCGGTCAACTCCGGCGTCTTTCACGGCGCCCCGCGCTTCCACACCGGCGGCATCGCTGGCGACGAGGTGCCGATCATCGCCAAGCGCGGCGAGGGGGTGTTCACGCCGGCCCAGATGCGGGCGCTGGGTGGTGGAGGCGGCGGGACCACCAACGTCACCCAGAACATCATGGTCGGCGACTTCGTGACCCGCGAGCAGATGCGCGAGGAAATGAAGTCCATGCAGCGCCAGAGCACCGCCGGCATGCGGCGCGCGGCCAACTACGGCAGGTAGCCCCATGGCATCTCTAGGAACGTGGCCGACCACCATCGAGCCGGTGTCCTTCCGGCTCGTCATGCAGACGAATCAGGTCGTCAACGCCGACCCGTTCGGCGGCAGCGAACAGGTGCTCGACCGCCTGAACGACCGCTGGATGGTCTACATGACGCTGCAGCAGGCGCACCAGGACGATGCCGCGGAGATCGAGGCGCTGGTGGCGAACTTCCGCGGCCAGGTCAACACGATCGACCTGTGGCACTTCGTGCGCTCCACGCCGCGCGGGACGATCTCCGGCTCGCCCACGGTGTCGGGCGCGCACACGGCCGGCGCTGCGACGCTCGCGATCCAGACCAGCGCAGGGGCGACGGTCAAGAAAGGCGACCTCGTGGGCGTGGGCGGGCTGCTGCTCATGTCCTCCGGCGACGCCACGGCGGACGGAACCGGCCTCCTGAGCATGCCGCTGGTCAACCGGCTGCGCACCGCCCTGAGCAACGGCGCCGCGATCACGCTCACCAAGCCGACGGCGACCTTCCGGCTGCTGTCCACCTCCGGCCTGGGCTACTCGGGCGGGCTGAGCGAGGAAGTCACCATGACGCTGGGCGAGGTGATCTGATGCGAAGCCTCGCCGCCTCCGTGACCGCCGCCTTCGCGTCCGGCCATGTCGCCATCGCCACGCTGGTGAAGATCGAATTCCCGTCCGGCACGATCGCGCTCAACGCGAGCACATACGACCTCACGCACGGCGGCACGACCTACCTGGCGGCGAACGGCCTGGGGCGGATCTCGCCGGTCTCCGACACCCCGAACGAAGTCGCGGGGTTGCAGCTGGAGCTCCTGCGCGTGGACTCCACGTACATCGGCCTGGCGCTGGACGACGCCGACGAGGTGCAGGGCTCGGTCGTGACCATCAGCACGGCGATCCTGGACTCGACCACGCACCAGATCCTGGACGTCCTGACCGACTGGGTGGGCTACGCCGACACCATGACGATCAGCGAGGACGGGCAGAACGCCTCCATCACCCTGTCGGCCGAGAGCAAGGCCGTGGACCTGCTGCGCGGAAGCCCGCTGCTTTACAACGACGCCGACCAGCAAAGCCTGGTGCCCGGCGACCTGTACTTCCAGTACGTCGCATCGCAGTCGGACACGCCCATCACCTGGCCGACGCGGGAGTGGTTCTACAAGTGAAGCGCTACCCCGACTGGCAAGTGCGGATGCAGGCGTTCGTGCGGGAGCGCCGGAAGATGCCCTTTGCATGGGGCCGCAACGACTGCGCCGTATTCGCGGCCGACTACCTGGAGGCGGTCACGGGCGAGCGGGTCTGCACCGACCTGCGGGCGCACACGAACGCGCGTGAGGCCCTGCAGACCCTGGAGCGTGCCGGCGGCGTGCGGGCGATTGCCACCCGGGCGCTGGGCGAACCGATCCCGGTCGTGCGGGCGGGCGTGGGTGACGTGGTGGTGATCGCGGTCGGAAAGCGCGAGGCGCTGGCGGTGTGCAACGGCGGCACCGCTGTGGCGCCCGGCCCGGCCGGTGTGGTGGCCGTTCCCATGCAGCAGGCGCTGGCGGCCTGGAGGGTGGGCTGATGGCGGCAGTAATTCCTTTCGCGGTTTCGGCCATCGGTCAGGCGGCGGGGTGGTGGGGCGCATTCGGCGCTGCCGCGGTCAGCGTAGCCGGCGCCGTGGTCGTCGGCTCCTACCAGCAGCGCCAGGCGAAGAAGAAGCAGCGGGAGGCGTACAACGCCGCCCAGGTGGATCGGCTGGCCAACGTGGTCACGACCTCGCCGCCGCGCGAGCTCGTCCTCGGGCGCGTGCGCAAGGGCGGCTCCGTCGCCTTCCGGGGATCGACGGGCGACTACAAGCACCGATTCATCGTGGCGATCAACCTCGCCGCGCACGAGATCGATGCGGTCGAGCAGATCTACTTCAACGACCAGGCGGTGACGCTGGACAGCCTGCTTCGCGTGACCGACTCCCCGTACTACCGGCTGGAGAAGTCGGGGAAGATCGTCATCACCACGACGGAGAACTTCTTCGCGCGGGTGTGGTGGCACTACGGCGACGCCAACTCCATCGCTGATCCGCAGGTGAAGGTGTCCTTCCCCGACCTGTGGACGGACTCCCACCGCGGCGAGGGCATCGCCAAGCTGTTCGTGGAGTTCATCTACGACGAGACGGCGTTCCCCAACGGCATGCCGACGGTGACGGCGCTCATCCGCGGCGCCAAGGTGTACGACCCGCGCGACGGCGTGACCCGCTGGACGGAGAACCCGGCGCTGCTGGCGCGGCACGTCTACCAGCATGAGCACTTCGGCAAGGCCACCATCACGGCGGCGGAGGATCTGCGCTTCATTGCCGCGGCGAACGCCTGCGACACCAGCCAGCTGTGGACCGGCAGCGACGGCAGCACCGCCACGCACGCGCTCTACCGCGCCGGCCTGGTGGCGGTGTACGGCTCGCCGGCCGCGCCGATCCTGGACGACCTGACGCAGGCCATGGCCGGCATGTGGGCCTTCGCCGGTGGCGAGCTGTACATCCGCGCCGGGGTCTACACGGCCCCGGTGATGACGTTCACCGACTCGGACCTGGCCGTCGTGCAGCGCAAGGGCGACCAGGAGCAGCAGGAGCCATTGAGCATTTCCGTGCACCGCGAGCGGGCCGAGAAGTTCAACGTGGTCAACCTGCGCATCTGGGACTCGGGGCAGGCGTACAAGCAAGTCGGCCTGACGCCCCTGAAGGGGACGGCGCTGATCACGCGCGATGGGGAGGAGCTGGCGCAGGAGATGTCCCTGCCGGCGGTGAGCTATGCCCCGCAGGCGCTGCACATCGCCGGGGTGATGATGCGCGACGCGCGCGACCCGCTGACCATCGAGGTGCCGCTGAAGATGAGCGCCTACGCGGTGGAGCTGTTCGACACCATCGAGCTGGCCTTCGAGCGGTACGGCTGGGACGCGAGCCCGAAGGAATTCATCGTCCTGGGGCGGGTGTGGGACCACGAAAAGGGCGTGATCCGCATCACGGGCAAGGAAACCACGGCGGCGATCTTCAACCCGGATGCGTCCTTCGAGGTGCAGGGCTACGCGCAGAACACGGCGCTGCCCAACCCGTGGGAGGTTGACCCTCCGGGGACGCTGAGCGTTTCCAGTGGCACGGACGAACTGCTTGTGGGGGCGGACGGGACGGTGATCACGCGCGCTCGGGTCAGCTGGCCGGCCATCGCAGACCCGCGTGTTTCTCAGAGTGGTCAGGTCGAAGTGCAATGGGCTCGGGCTGACACCGACGGCGGCTGGAATTCCATTCTCGTGCACGGCAGCGCCAGCGAGGCGTTCATCTCCGGCATCAGCGACGGCCTGCAGATCGTGGTGTGGGCGCGCTGCCGCACCGGCCTTGCCACCAGCGACTGGGGCGAGCAGCAGTCGCACACGGTGGCGGGAAAGACCGAGCCGCCCAGCGCCCCCACCGGAGTGAGCGTCACGCAGGCCCTGGTGTTCTTCCGCGCGCCGTCGGACGCCGACCTGGCGGGCATTCGGATCCGCTCGCTGGCCGGCATCGTGGCCGCCCCGGTCTTCAGCCGCGGCACCGACGTGATCGACGGCCTGGTGCTGACCTCGCCGGCCCGCATCGAGCGCAGGCTCTACGGCCTGCAGACCGTCGTGGTGGTGGCCGAGGACACCAGCGGCAACCAGAGCGACCCGGCCTACGCCACGCTGGACTTCGGCCAGCCGGACATCGACTCGGCGATCTGGGATCACTCCTACGGTGCGCTGTCGTTCCCCGGCACCTACACGGCCTGCACGCTGTCGGGTGGTCAGGTGCTGGCCGATGCGGAAGCCAGCTCCGACGTCTACGCGCTGGACAACCTCTACGGCGAGCCGGACGTGTACGCCACGGTCTACCAGGCGATGACCTGGCAGGCCGACGCGATCGTGACGCCTTACGCGGGGGTGCTGGCGCTGACCGATGAGATTGCGGGCAACGCGCCGGTGGTGGAGTACCGGGTTGGCGCCGACATGCTCAGCGACCTCTACGCCTCCTCGGACGTGTACGCCGAGGCGGACCTGTACGGCTCGCCCTCCGAGTGGTCGCTGTGGCCCGGAAGCCTGCAGGTGCAGCGGCTGCTGCCCATCGAGTTCCGTGTGTCCACCTCGGCCAGCTCGGAGCAGGGCTCGATCTCCACCTTCACCCTGTCGCTGGTGATGGAGGAGGTCTCGCAGACCTTCGCCAACGTGACCGTGGACGCCGCGGGCACGCGCATGGACCCGGCCAGCGGCAGCCCGGCGCGCAACTGGGTTGGCGCGCTGCGGGCGGTGTACGGCTGGCCGGCGGTGGATGGCTCCGGCGCCATCGCGGGGCGGGTGCTGGATTTCTCGCCCGAGCAAGGGCCGCTCG
>DASWUI010000038.1:0-2156 GCA_036401715.1 Ramlibacter sp.
GCCGCCGCTGCCCCCGCCGATGACGAAGAGGTCGCAATCGAAACCGCTCATGCCAGGATCCTTTCCGCTGCGCCCGGCAAAGGCCGGGCAGGCTCAACTGTAGGCGCCGCCTTACGAGTCCGGCCCAGCCAGACAAGTACCATCGCGCCCATGGTGCATTTGTCCACGTGGTACCGCCGGGTCGGCCGGACCAGCATGGCGCCGGTCCGCTGGGCCGCGGCGTGGGCGCGCATCACCTTCTTCGGCTCGGTCATGGTGGTGCGCGCGCTGTCGCCGCGCAGCTACGGGCCGCAGACCCGCTTCAACCTGGCCAAGCACGTCTACCTCGATACCGCCCCCATTCTCGGCTGGTTCACGGTCCTGATCGCCCTGTTCACGCTGATCATCACCCGGATCGTGATCGTCACCGCCTCCAGCTACGGCCTGTCGCAGTACGCGCTGGAGATGGTGGTGCGCGTGCTGGTGGTCGAACTGATCCCCCTGACGGCGGCGCTGTTCGTCGCCCTGCGCTGCACGATCCCCAGCGGCGCGGCGCTGGTGGAGATGCGGCGCATCGGCCACTTCCGCACCCTGCGCCGGCAGCGGCTGGACCCGATCGCGGTGGAGGTGCTGCCGCGGCTGATCGCCGGCATCTTCTCCTGCATCACGCTCGCGGCCCTCAGCTGCGTGGTCGCCGGCGTGCTCGCCTATTTCGGCGTCTACGGGTTCTCCGCCGCCGGCATGGATGCCTACACCCACATGACGGGCCGCGTGTTCGAGCCCATGTTCACGTTCATCTTCGCCCTCAAGACGCTGTTCTTCGCCATCGCCGTCTCGGTGATCCCGATGGCCTCGGGCCTGAACAACATCGAGGACGACGGCTCGCGCGAGAGCGCCGCGCTGCAGGGCCTGGTGCGCATGTTCGGCGTCCTGCTGATCCTGGAAGCGATCTCGCTGGTGGGCAACTACATCTGACCATGGCCGAACCCCCCAAGCGAGCCTCCGCGCCGCCTCCCACCGCGCCGCCGCAGCCCGAGACGCCGGTGCAGAAGTCCGAGCCGGCGGCCAAGAACGTGCCGGTGAAGAACCTGGAGATGAAGGCCACCCTGCTGCTCGCCTTCACGGTGGCGCTGATCGTCGCCTCCGCCCTGTTCCTGCTGCGCGCGCGCGGCTACTTCGAGCCCAAGCAGCAGCTGGTGCTGGTGGCCGACAACGCCGAGGGCGTGGTGGCCGGCATGGACCTGATGTTCTCCGGCTTCCCGATCGGCACCGTCAAGAAGGTCAGCCTGGGCGAGCGCGGCAACGTGCGCATCGAGATCGACGTGATCGAGAAGGACGCCAAGTGGCTGCGCACCTCGAGCGTGTTCACGCTGATCAAGCCGATCTTCGGCGCGGCCCAGCTGCGGGCGTACAGCGGCGTGCTGACCGACCCGCCGCTGCCGGACGACGCCGAGCGGCCGGTGCTGCGCGGGGACTTCAACGAGGAGGTCGGCCGGGTGATCGGCGCTGCGAAGGACGTGCTGGACAACCTCAACCAGATCACCGCCGCCAACTCCGAGCTCAATCGGTCCATGGCGAACCTGCAGACCTTCACCGCCAAGCTGCAGAGCCGGCAGGGCGCGCTGCACGCCCTCTTCGGCAACGAGCAGGACGCGCGCAAGCTGGTCGCGGCGGTGGAACGCGCCAACGTGGCGATGGCCGAGATCCAGAGGCTCGCGGGCAACGGCAACCGGCTGGTCACGCATGCCGACCAGCGCGTGTTCGGGGCCAACGGCATTGCCGACGACGCGCAGGCCAGCATGCAGCAGCTGCGGGGCCTGCTGACGGACGCGCGCGGCAGCCTGCAGCGCGTGGACGCGGTGCTGAAGGAGGCGCAGGGCATCGCCGGCAACGTGAACAAGGCGACGGAGGACCTGGGCGGACTGCGGGGCGACGTGGAGGCCAACCTGCGCAAGATCGAGGACCTGATCAACGACCTCAACCGCAAGTGGCCCTTCGCCAAGGAACGGAAGGTCGAGTTGCCATGAGGATCGCCGCCTGCCTCGCCCTCGCCCTGCTGCTCGTCGCCTGCGGCAACAAGCCGCGCCAGCCGGACTGGCTGGTCAATGCCGACGGCGCGCAGGACCGCTTCGTGCGCGCCTACCTCTCCGCCAAGGACCGTGTGGCCACCTCGGAGT
>DASWUI010000039.1:0-2280 GCA_036401715.1 Ramlibacter sp.
GCAGTCGTGAAGGGGTAAGCCCTCCGTCATTCCCGCGGCGGCGGGAACCCAAGGCGTTCAAGCGAAAGCGTCCCCGCCTGCGCGCGGATGACGGCTGCTGCGCCGCGATGCCGGCTAGGCCGCCACCGCCTGCGTGCAGTAATGCTTCACCAGGCTCAGCAGTTCCTCTTCCGAGTACGGCTTGCCCAGGTAGTGGTTCACGCCGAGCTCCTTCGCGTGCTCGCGGTGCTTCTCCGCGATCCGCGAGGTGATCATCACGATCGGCAGGTGCGCCAGCCGGGCGTCGCCGCGGATGTTGCGTGCCAGGTCGAAGCCGTCCATGCGCGGCATCTCGATGTCCGAGAGCACCACCGCCGGCAGTTCCTCGGCCAGGCGCTCGAGCGCCTGCAGGCCGTCGGCGGCCAGCGCCACCCGGTAGCCTTCGCGCGTCAGCAGGCGCTGCGTCACGCGGCGCACCGTGAGCGAGTCGTCCACCACCAGCACCAGCGGCCCCGCCGTGGCGACCGGCGCCGAAGGCGTCACCACGCGCACGGCGCCTTCGCCCAGCACCTCGGGGCTCGCCCGGTCGGCGCTCATCGCGCGGGCCTGCTCGCCGTACACCTGCGCCAGCGCCACCGGGTTGTAGATCAGCACCACGGCGCCGGAAGCCAGCACGGTCATGCCGGCCAGGCCCGGCAGCCGCGACATCTGCGGCCCGAGGTTCTTCACCACCACTTCCTGGTTGCCCAGCACTTCGTCCACGTGCACCGCCACGCGCTGCGCGGCGGAGCGGAAGATGACCACCGGCAGCGTCTTGGTCTGCGGCTCGTTGCTGCGCGAGGAGGACTGCAGCAGCGCGCCCGACCAGAAGAAGGGCAGCTGTTCGCCGGCGAACTCGAAGCTGCCGCTGTTGTAGGCCTGCTGGACTTCCTTCTGGCTGGCGCGCCGCACCAGTTCGACCAGGTTGGCCGGCACGCCGATGGCGAGCTTGCCCGAGCGCACCATCACGACCTGCGTGACGGCGGTGGTCAGCGGCAGCACCAGCTTGAAGCTCGTGCCCTCGCCCGCGCGGGTGGCGGTCTCGATGCGGCCGCCCAGCGCGTTGACTTCGGCGCGCACCACGTCCATGCCGATGCCGCGGCCGGCCAGTTCGGTGACCTGCTGCGCGGTGGAGAAGCCGGGCAGGAAGATCAGGTTGGCCGCGTCGGCATCGGAGATCGGCTGGTCCGGCGCGATCAGCCCGTTCTCGACCGCCTTCTGGCGGATGCGCGCGATGTTGAGGCCGGCCCCGTCGTCCTGGAATTCCACCGAGACGTCGTTGCCTTCCTGCCGCACGTGGATGGTGATCGTGCCGGCGGCTTCCTTGCCGGCGGCGGTGCGCACCTCCGGCGACTCGACGCCGTGCGCCACGCAGTTGCGCAGCAGGTGCTCGAAGGCCGGCGTCATGCGGTCCAGCACGCCGCGGTCCATCTCGATGGAGCCGCCGACGATGTCCAGCTTCACCTGCTTGGCGCTTTCCTTGGCCGCCAGGCGCACCACGCGGTACAGGCGGTCCGAGATGCCCTCGAACTCCACCATGCGGGTGCGCAGCAGGTCGCGCTGCAGTTCGCGGGTCTGGCGCGCCTGCGCGATCAGGTCGTCTTCGGTCGCCTCCACCACGCGGTGGATGTTCCGCTGCACCGTGGCCACGTCGTTCACCGATTCGGCCATCAGGCGCGTGAGTTCCTGCACGCGCGTGAAGCGGTCGAACTCCAGCGGGTCGAACCCGGCGGCGGTGTCCTTGGCCTGCGCCATGCGCGACTGCATCTGCGACTCGGCCTGCACCTCGATCTCGCGCAGCTGGCTGCGCAGGCGGTCCAGGTTGCCGGTGAGGTCGCCGAGCGAGCCGCGCAGCTGCTTGAGCTCGGATTCCAGGCGCGAGCGGGTGATCATCACCTCGCCGGCCTGCGTGACCAGGCGGTCCAGCAGCTGCGAGCGCACGCGCACCGCCTGGTTGGCGGACTGGCGGGCGGTGGTGACGCTGGTCTGCACCGGCATCGCGATCGCGGTGCGCGCGGGCGCGGGCGTGGCGGGCGCGGACGCCGCCACGTGCACCGTGGGCGCGGCCTGCGGCTTCTGCACCGCCGCCTGTTCCTGCACGCGGACAGGCTCGACCGGCTTGGCGGGCGCAGCGGACGGTGCCGGAGCGGCCACGGGCGCTTCCGCCGGGGCGAAGCCGCCGGTGGCACGCAGCGTGTCGAAGCGGCCCTGCATGCTGTCGAAGCGTTGCAGCAGGGCCTCGATGTCGGCGACGTGGATGTC
>DASWUI010000040.1:0-3413 GCA_036401715.1 Ramlibacter sp.
CCCACGATCAGCGGAAGGTGGAGGCCCTCATGCATGGCGGCGTTCGCGGCTGCGCCCCTCAAGCGAGGGCCAGGATGCTGGACGCCTGCGGACCCTTGGGGCCCTGCGTCACGATGAACTGCACGCGCGCGTTCTCGGCGAGCGTCTTGAAGCCGTCGGCGCCCTGGATCTCGCGGAAGTGCGCGAACAGGTCCTTGCCGCCGTCATCGGGAGCGATGAAGCCGTAGCCCTTGCTCTCGTTGAACCACTTGACGATTCCGGTCTGGGTTGCTTGATTGGTCTGCATTCGATTTTCCTTTCGGGAATTGCCGCGCGGCAACGTGCCTCGCGGATGCGAAACGCCTAGAGGAGCATCGGAGGGAGATTCGACAACGACGCGCCGGCAAGCCGGCGGTGGAGAAGAGACCTGGTGATGAACGGTCTGGTGAACGTCTAGCGGAGGCCATCATAGCCTGTTTACCGTTTCCGTGCTGGTCCATCGAAAGTTCGCCACGGGTGGACAGGCAAAATGGCCGGTCCGACAGCAGTACTCCCTGGAGACAGAACATGCGCTTCCCCTCCCGCCGCTCGCTGCTTGCCGCAGCGGCCCTCTCCCTCGCCCTGCCCTTCGCCGGCACCGCCGCGCATGCGCAGGCCTGGCCCGACGGCAAGCCGATCCGCATCGTCGTGGGCTTCGCGCCCGGCGGCTTCACCGACGTGCTCGCGCGCCTGATCGGGCAGAAGCTGTCGGAGCGCCTGGGCACGCCGGTGGTGGTGGAGAACAAGCCGGGGGCCGCCGGCACGCTCGGCGCGGACCTGGTGGCCAAGGCCAGGCCCGACGGGCACACGCTGCTGCTGGCGCACAGCAACTCCAACTCGGTGGCCCCGGCGCTGTATCCCAAGCTGCCGTACAACATCCTCACCGACTTCACGCCGATCATCCCGGTGGCCAACACGCCGCTGCTGCTGACCGTGCATCCGAGCGTCGCGGCCAGGGACGTCAAGGAGTTCGTCGCGCTGGCCAAGGCCAAGCCGGGCGCGCTGCGCTTCGCATCCTCCGGTGGCGGCAGCGCGCAGCACCTGGCGGCCGAGCGCTTCCAGCTCGCCACCGGCACGCAGATGACCCACATCCCCTACAAGGGCAGCGGCCAGGCGATCGTCGACCTGCTGTCCGGCCAGGTGGAGCTGAACTTCGAGAGCCCGCCCAACGTGATGGCGCATGCCAGGGCCGGCAAGCTGCGCCTGCTGGCGATCACCAGCAACAAGCGCTCGGCGCTGCTGCCCGACGTGCCCACCATGGCCGAAGCCGGCGTGAAGAACGCGGAGATGCTGCAGTGGTTCGCGGTGATGGGCCCGGCGAAGATGCCGGCGGACATCACGCGCCGCCTGAACACCGAGATCGCGGCCATCCTGAAGATGCCCGACGTGGCGGAGAAGATCGCCTCGCAGGGCGGCGAGATCATGGGCGGGTCCTCCGAGGACTTCGCGAAGTTCATCGCCAGCGACAGCGCCGCCTTCGCCCGGCTGGTGAAGGAAGCGAAGATCACGCTGGACTGAGCGCGCCATGACGCTCAAGACCTCGGACCTGTGCGATGCCTGCGACGCGGCGCTGCCCTGCGCCCTGCCCTTCCGGGGCTGGGGCCGGCGCCGCTCCTTCGCGGGCAACATCCGCACCATCCGCTGCCATGAGGACATCGCGCTGATGCGCGAGGTGGTCGGCCAGCAGGGCCACGGCCAGGTGCTGGTGATCGACGGCGGCGGCTCGCTGAACCGCGCGCTGTTCGGCGACGTCATGGCGGCCCTGGCCGCGCGCAACGGCTGGTCCGGCCTCGTGATCCACGGGGCGATCCGCGACGGCGTGGAGATCGACCAGATGGACGTGGGCGTCAAGGCGCTGGGCACCGTGCCCAAGCGCGGCGAGCGCACCGGCGCGGGCGAGGTGGACGTGCCCGTCACCTTCGGCGGCGTGACCTTCCATCCCGGCCGCCGCCTGGTGGCCGACGATGACGGCGTGATCCTGCTGCCGGAAGGCATCACGGAAGCGGACATCGAGGTCGCCGACGCGCTCGCGGCCACCGCCGCCTACGCGGCCACCGGCAAGACGCAGTGAAGCCGCGCACGCTGTACCGGCGCATCGTGGATGCGCACACCGTCCGTTCGCTGGGCGACAAGGGACAGGTCCTGCTCTACGTGGACCGGCAGGTCCTCAACGAGTACACCAGCCCGCAGGCCTTCGCCGCGCTGCACGCGGCGGGGCGCCCGGTGTGGCGGCCGTCCTCCACCATCGCGGTGGTCGACCACGTCAATCCGACCACGCCCGTGCGCAACGAGCGCACCATGGTGATCGCCGATGCCGAGCGCTCGCTGCAGGTCAGGCTGCTGCGCGGCAACTGCGAGCGGCACGGCATCGCGCTGTACGACATGCTGGACGCGCGCCAGGGCATAGAGCACATCGTCGCCAGCGAGCAGGGACTGGTGCTGCCCGGCATGGTGATGGCGGCCGGCGACAGCCACACCACCACCCACGGCGCCATGGGCGCCCTGGGCTTCGGCATCGGCAGCAGCGAGATCGAGCACCTGCTGGCGACGCAGACGCTGGTCTACACGCTGCAGAAGGCGATGCGCGTGGATGTACCGGGCAGGCTGGGCTTCGGCGTCACCGCCAAGGACCTCGTGCTGGAGCTGATCCGCCGCATCGGCGCCGACGGCGCCACCGGCCACGTGATCGAGTACACCGGCGCGGCCATCGGCGCGCTCGGCGTCGAAGGCCGGCTGACCCTGTGCAACATGAGCGTGGAAGCGGCCGCGCGCGGGGCGATCGTCGCGCCCGACGACACGCTGTTCGAGTACCTGCACGGGCGCGAGCGCGTGCCCCAGGGTGCCGCGTGGGAGCAGGCGGTGGCCGCCTGGCGCACGTTGCGCAGCGAGGACGGCGCGGAGTTCGACACCACCGTCACGCTGGACGCGGCGCAGGTCCAGCCCATGGTCACCTGGGGCACGAGCCCCGACCAGGGCACCACCATCGGGCAGGCGGTGCCGGATCCGGCGGCGGAGCCCGACCCGGTGAAGAAGCGCAGCGCCGTGCGCGCGCTGGAGTACATGGGATTGCAGCCGGGCCAGCCGCTGGAAGGCCTGCCCATCAGCCATGCCTTCATCGGCTCCTGCACCAACAGCCGCATCGACGACCTGCGCGACGCCGCGCGCGTGCTGCGCGGCCGCCGCGTCGCGCCGGGGGTGCGCGCGCTGGTGGTGCCCGGCTCGACCCAGGTGCGCGCGCAGGCGGAGGCCGAGGGGCTGGGCGAGGTGTTCCGCGCCGCCGGCTTCGAGTGGCGGCAGGCCGGCTGCTCCATGTGCGTGGCGATGAACGACGACCACCTGCTGGCCGGCGACCGCTGCGCCTCCAGCACCAACCGCAATTTCGAGGGACGCCAGGG
>DASWUI010000041.1:0-2903 GCA_036401715.1 Ramlibacter sp.
TCAGCGTGGGTTGCAGCGTGGAGGGGCTGCGGGCGGCCGCGACCGGTGTCAGCGGCGGGAAGGCCGGCGGCTCGGCCGGAGCGGCCGGAGCCGCCACGGGACCCTGGCCCGGCGGGTGCGCCACCAGGTGCTCGGCGATGCGGGCGATGCTCCAGCCTTCGCGCTTGAGGCGCTGGATCGCCTCCACGCGCGCGATCGTGTCGTCCGGGAAGTAGCCGATGCGAGGCGCAGCGCCATGCTCCGGTCCCGGCGGCAGGACCTGGGGCCGCGGCACCAGGCCGCTGGCGATGTAGTTGTTGAGAGTGGCACGCGAGATGCCGGTCCTCTCGATGATCTCCTTGCTCGTGAGCAAGAGCGCCTCTTCTGTAGACTGTATGGACAGAAGGTAGCTCTGCCTAGACAGAGTGTCAACAGTCTAGTAAGCGAATGTTTGGACAGCACAACGGGAAAACGGGTAAACACCTAGGCACGCGTTGTTTTCAGAGGGAAACAGAGTGTCCAGGTACGGCCACCAGAGTGTCCAGGTTGAGCCGCCTGACTGTCCAATCCACTGTCCAAGTCAATGCCTTTGTCTAGACAGATATCTATACAGACTTAGACAATGTCTGCGCCTCCGCCGGGACGATGGCGGGCTCCTTCTCGTCCAGGATGAAGCCGATGCGCCTCGGCCGCGCATCCTGCTTGCGCACGGCCACCAGCAGCACGCTGAGCTGCGAGGTGTGCTGGATCAGCTGCACCGGCTCCCCTTTCTCGTTCTTGCCGTAGAACACGATCATGTCCGGGCCGAAGTAGCCCATGTCCTCGATGTGGAAGCTGAGGTTGGCGCCGAAGGAGACCAGCCGCGCGCCGATCTCGTGCTCCTCGTCCAGCCGGCTCTCGAACTGCTTGATGTAGGTGGCCAGGCGCTCGAACATCCAGCGCGCCGGGTTGCCGGCATGGTCGCCCGGCTGCGGCACGTGGTCCGGCAGCGGCCCCACAACGGTGCTGAGCCGGCAGATGGCTTCGTCGGTGAGGGGCGGCTCGAGTTCGTCGGACATGGCTGGGCGGCAGTCTTCCCTCCCCCCATGCTAGGCAGCCCCGGCGGCCTCCCTGTAGGACGGCCGCGCGACCCGCCCGGCCGTGCCGGAACGGCGGCGGGGCCGCGGCATCCAATCGGCAGCAGTCCCAGGGAGGCCCGATGAGCGAGACCGTCAGTGACCAGCTGGTGCAGCGCCTGCGCGATTGGGGCGTGCGCCGCGTGTTCGGCTATCCCGGAGACGGCATCAACGGCGTGATGGGGGCCTTGAACCGGACCGGCGGGGCGGTGGAGTTCGTCGCGGCGCCGCACGAGGAACTCACGGCCTTCATGGCCGGCGGGCATGCCCGGTTCACCGGCGAGCTCGGCGTCTGCATCGCCACCTCGGGGCCGGGCGCCATCCACCTGCTCAACGGCCTGTACGATGCCCGGGCCGACCACCAGCCGGTGCTGGCCATCGTGGGCCAGCAGGCGCGCGCCGTGCTGGGCACCGACTACCAGCAGGAGGTCGACCTCGGCACCCTGTTCAAGGACGTCGCGCGCGAGTACGTGCAGGTGGCCCTGGTGCCTGAACAGGTGCCCCACCTGGTGGACCGCGCGTGCCGCATCGCGCTGGACCAGCGCACGGTGACCTGCCTGGTCCTGCCGCACGACGTGCAGGACCTGCCGGCCGCGGCGGCGACGCAGGGCAGGCATGCGGACGTCATGACCGGCCGCGGCACCACCGCCCGCGCCCAGGTCCCGCCGGAGAATGCGCTGCGGCAGGCAGCGGAGATCCTGAATGCCGGCGAGCGCGTGGCGATGCTGGTCGGCGCCGGCGCGCTCGGCGCCAGGCAGGAAGTGGTGGCGGTGGCCGACCGCCTCGGCGCCGGCGTGGCCACCGCGCTGCTCGGAAAGGCGGTGGTGCCCGACTCGCTCGCCTGGGTGACCGGCACCATGGGCATGCTCGGCACCCAGCCCAGCTGGGAAATGATGAATGCCTGCGACACCCTGCTGATGGTGGGCTCCGGCTTTCCCTACTCCGAGTTCCTGCCCAGGGCGGGACAGGCGCGCGGCGTGCAGGTCGACATCGACGGGCGCCGGCTGGGGCTGCGCTATGCCTTCGAGCTGAACCTCCAGGGCGACAGCGCCGCCACCCTGCGCGCCCTGCTCCCGCTGCTGCGGCAGAAGGCGGACACCGGCTGGCGTGACGCCATCGCCGCGAACGTCTCGCGCTGGCGCGAGGTGCTGGAAGCGCGCGCCATGAACAGTGCCGACGGCGTGAATCCGCAGCGCCTTTTCCACGAGCTCTGCCCCCGGCTGCCGGACGACGTCATGATCGGGTGCGACACGGGTACCGTGACGCAGTGGTTCGCCACGCACGTGCGCCTGCGGGCGGGCATGGACGTGGCGATCTCGGGCGGCCTGTCCACCATGGGCCCGGCGATCCCCTATGCGCTGGCCGGCAAGTTCGCGCACCCGGGCCGGCCGGCCATCGCGCTGGTCGGCGACGGCGCGATGCAGATGCTGGGCAACAGCAGCCTGGTCACCCTCGCGCGCTGCTGGCGCGGCTGGCGGGACCCGCGCTTCGTCGTGCTGGTGCTGAACAACGGCGAGCTGAACCTGGTGACCTGGGAGATGCGCGCGAGCCTGGGCGACCCCAAGTTCGAGGCTTCGCAGGACCTGCCGCCCTTCCCCTACGCGGACTACGCGCGCCTGCTGGGGCTCGAGGCGGTACGGGTGACGAAGGACGAGGAGCTCGCGCCGGCCATCGAGCGCGCGATGGCTGCCGACCGTCCGGTGTTGCTGGAAGTGGTGAGCGACCCCAACGTGCCGCCGCTGCCGCCGCACGTCGAGCCGCAGCAGGCGAAGCACTTCCTGCGCGCCATGCTGCGCCGGGACCCGGAGG
>DASWUI010000042.1:0-10130 GCA_036401715.1 Ramlibacter sp.
TCCAGCAGTGCATCGAGCTGCTCGCCCAGCGCCGCCAGCACGAACGCCACGCCGCCGGCCTTGGGCTTGAGCAGGTGGCGGTAGGGCGAGCCCTGCGCGTCGTGCTTGTCGGGCGTGAAGCGGGTGCCTTCGGCGAAGTTCATCACGCTGGTGGGCATCTGCAGGAACTTGCGGCAGGCACGCAGCGTCGCCTCGTGGTCCTGTACGCGCAGCTCCGGCTTGCGGCGCAGCGCCTCCTTGCCGTGCCGGCGCATGAAGGGGAAGTCGAGCGCCCACCACGCCAGGCCGATCACCGGCACGTAGATCAGCTGCTGCTTCAGGAAGAACTTCAGCAGCGGGATGCGGCCCCGCAGCACGTGCTGCAGCACGAAGATGTCCACCCAGGACTGGTGGTTGCAGTTGACCAGGTACCAGTCGCCGCGGCGCAGTTCCCCGGCGCCCTCGACCCGCCAGGCGGTGGGCTGCGTCAGCCGCATCCAGCCGCTGTTGCAGGCGACCCAGCCGTTGGCCAGCGCGTTGAGCACGGGATCCACCGCGCGGCGCACGGCTTCGAACGGAAGCAGGAGCTTGACGAGCGCGCCGACGAACAGGGGGGCGCACCAGAACAGCGTATTGAGGACGAGCAACAGCACCGCCAGCACGCCGCGCAGGAAGGAAGGCATGGGGCCAGGCTCCGGACAGGGGAAAGCCTCCATCATCGCCGCAAGCCGCCGCCGCGGCCTTGTCCCGCGTCAAGGAAAGGGAGGGCGCCCGGCGTCAGCGGGGCTTGCGCGGCGGCTTGGCGGCCCCGGTCACCCGCGGCGGCAGACCGGTGTGCTGGGTGAGGACGCGGCCCTTGGCCGGCGCCCCGGTGGAGTTCTTGCGGCGCGGGCTGGCGTAGCTGCCGTCGGTGACCGGCTGGTAGCTCGGGATCAGGTGGTGCTTGCCGTTGCCGATCAGGTCGGCGCGGCCCATCGCCTTGAGCGCCTCGCGCAGCAGCGGCCAGTTGTTCGGGTCGTGGTAGCGCAGGAAGGCCTTGTGCAGGCGGCGGCGGCGCTCCCCGCGCACGATGTCCACGCCCTCGCTGTCGCGCGTCACCTTGCGCAACGTGTTCCTGCCGGAGTGGTACATCGCCGTGGCCGTGGCCATCGGGCTCGGGTAGAAGGTCTGGACCTGGTCCGCGCGGAAGCCATTTCGCTTGAGCCACAGCGCCAGGTTCATCATGTCCTCGTCGCTCGTGCCGGGATGCGCGGCGATGAAGTACGGGATCAGGTACTGCTCCTTGCCCGCCTCGGCCGAGAACTTCTCGAACATCTGCTTGAAGCGGTCGTAGCTGCCGATCCCGGGCTTCATCATCTTGGACAGCGGCCCCTGCTCCGTGTGTTCCGGCGCGATCTTCAGGTAGCCGCCGACGTGGTGCTGCACGAGTTCCCTGACGTACTCGGGCGACTGCACCGCCAGGTCGTAGCGCACGCCCGAGCCGATCAGGATCTTCTTGATCCCCTTGAGCGCGCGCCCGCGGCGGTAGATCCTCACCAGCGGCCCGTGGTCGGTGTTCAGGTTCTGGCAGATGCCCGGGTACACGCAGCTCGGCTTGCGGCAGGCGGCCTCGATCTCGGGCGAGCGGCAGCCGATCCGGTACATGTTGGCCGTGGGCCCGCCGAGGTCCGAAATGACGCCGGTGAAGCCCTCGACCTTGTCGCGGATCTCCTCCAGCTCGTGGATGATCGAGTCCTCGCTGCGGCTCTGGATGATGCGCCCCTCGTGCTCGGTGATCGAGCAGAAGGTGCAGCCGCCGAAGCAGCCGCGCATGATGTTCACGCTGAAGCGGATCATCTCCCACGCGGGGATCTTCGCGCCGCCGTAGGACGGGTGCGGCGCGCGCGCGTACGGCAGGCCGAACACGTGGTCCATCTCCGCCGTCGTCAGCGGGATCGGCGGGGGGTTGAGCCAGACGTCCCGCTCGCCGTGCGCCTGCACCAGCGCACGGGCGTTGCCGGGGTTGGTCTCCAGGTGCAGCACGCGATTGGCATGGGCGTAGAGCACGGGGTCGGACTTCACGGCTTCGTACGAAGGCAGCCGGATGACGGTGTGGTCGCGCGGCGGGGGCTTGAGCTTCACCTTCGGATTGGCGACGAACGCCACCGGCTCGCCACCCATGTCATTGCCGGCTCGACCCGCAATCCCTGCCCCGGCCTCGCCTTCCTTCGCGCACGCCTGTCCCTGCGCCCTGGCCTGCTCCGCGATCGTCATGTAGGGATTGACGTGGTCCTCCACGCGCCCCGGCAGGTCCACGCTGGTCGAATCGATCTCGAACCAGCCCTCGGGCGCCGAGCGGCGCACGAACGCGGTGCCGCGCACGTCCGTGATGTCCTCCACCGGCACGCGCGCGGACAGCCGGTGCGCGATCTCCACGATGGCGCGTTCGGCGTTGCCGTACAGCAGCAGGTCGCATTTCGCGTCGAGCACGATGCTGTGCCGGACCTTCTCCGACCAGTAGTCGTAGTGCGCGATGCGGCGCAGGCTGCCCTCGATGCCGCCGAGGACGATGGGCACGTCCTTGTACGCCTCGCGGCAGCGCTGGCTGTAGACGATGGCCGCGCGGTCCGGGCGCTTGCCGCCCACGTCGCCCGGCGTGTACGCATCGTCGCTGCGCAGCTTGCGGTCCGCGGTGTAGCGATTGATCATCGAATCCATGTTCCCGGCGGTCACGCCCCAGAACAGGTTCGGCCTGCCGAGCGCCTTGAACGGCTCGGCGCTGTGCCAGTCGGGCTGCGCGATGATGCCGACGCGGAAGCCCTGGGCCTCCAGCACGCGCCCCACGACCGCCATGCCGAAGCTCGGATGGTCGACGTAGGCATCGCCGGTCACCAGGACGATGTCGCAGCTGTCCCAGCCGAGCGCGTCCATCTCCTTGCGGCTCATCGGCAGGAAGGGCGCCGGCCCGAAGCGATGCGCCCAGTACCTGCGGTAGCTGGTGATCGGCTTCGCGGCGCGCGCGAACAGGGAAACGTCGACGGGGGCGTTCATTCGGTCCTTGGAGGACCGGTCATTGTAGGAACTCCCGCGGCGCCGCACGCCCGCAGGGGTATTGCAGCTGCAGAGCCTGCAGCGCCCGGCAGCCGGCCCCCCTGGCGCTCAGCGCGCCGGGCCTTGCCGCTGCTCGCGCTGTTCCCGCCGGGTTTCGCGCTCTTCGCGCTGCTCCTTGCGCTGCTCCGTGCGCTGCTCCTTGCGCTGCTCCGCCCGCTGCTCCGCGCGCGAAGGCGACTGGCCGGTCGAAGGAAGCCGGCGCACCGGCGGCTGGACCTGCGCCGGCGGGCCGGGCTGGATGCGGTGCGGCACGGGCCGCGCCGGCGGAGTGACCCGCGGCGGCACCGGTGCCGGCACGACGGCCGGCGGGCGCACGCGAGGCACCACCCGCACGGGCGGACGCACGTAACGGTCGCGATGGATGTACCAGGGGCGCTCGCGGTAGTGCAGGTCCCAGTAGTCGTGGATCACGAAGCTGAAGATCGTGATGCCGATCACGGGGGCGACCTGGAAGAACGGCACGTACACCCCGGCCTGCAGGTAGCGCAGGTTGCCCGCGTACACCCAGCCGCGCTCGTAGCCGAAGGTCACGTCGCACCACCGGTAGTCGGGAATGCAGCCCTGCACCAGCACCTGCGTCTGCGGCGGCAGCACCAGCACGACCGGATAGAAGCGGTCGGGACCGGCGCGCAGGTTGACGGCTTTCGCGGTGATGGCCACCTGCTGCGCGGCGACGGAAAGGGGAGCGGCCAGCGCCAGGGCAAGCAGGCCGTGGGAAAAACTGTACTTCATGCATGCAGCGTACGGCGCCGCGCGCCGGCCACGTTGACGCGCGTCAAGCGCAACGTGCCGCGAGCGCCGCTTTGCACACGGTTACGGCTCCAGGCAGCGGGCGCGCGCGCGGGCGATGAGATCCACGACTTCCTCCGCGCCGCCGGCGCGCGCCATCAGCGCGAGCGCCACCATCGCCAGCAGCAACTCGCTGCGTTCCGGTCCGACCTCGCCCAGGGCATGGCAGAGGGCGGTGTAGCTGCGGTCCAGGTCGGCGTCGCTCATGGCTGCAATCCTTTCTCCCGCAGGCAGGCCAGCACCGGTGCGGGGTCGAGGCCGCGCCAGCGGCCCATCACGTAGGCGTCGGGCCGCACCAGCACCAGCCCGGTCGCGCCCTGCCCGCCCGGCAGCCCGTAGCGCAGGCGCGCCTGGCCGTGGACGTCCGCTTCCGGGGCGATGTCCAGCACGGCGACACCCTGCGCGGCGAGGTCGGCCACCGCGTGCGGCAGGGCGCCGTCGCCGAACACGAGGCAGGTGAAGTCGGTGCCGAAGCACTGGGTCAGGTGGAAGGCGCCCTGCGGTCCCTGCAGCAGCGCCTCGGGCGCGGGCTGGCCGGGAGCGGCCTGCGCGCTGCCCCACGCGCCGTGCTCCGGCCCGTTCAGCGGCGAGGCCGCGTAGGCGACCGGCGCCGACTGCCGCGGGTTGATCAGCGGCCGCACCGCCGGCTCGTCGAGCGCGAGCCGCAGCGTCGCCTCGCGCAGCAAGCGGAAGGCGAAGTCCGGCGGCGCCATGAACTCGGTGCTCTTGGCGCCGTAGGCGATGTTCTCGCGCGCGGCCGGCACGCGCTCGTGCGAGTAGGAGTCCAGCAGTTGCGGCGCGGCGCCGCCCTCGAGCACCAGCGCGAGCTTCCAGGCGAGGTTGGCCGCGTCGTCCAGGCCCGAGTTGAGCCCCCGCACGCCGAAGATCGGCACCAGGTGGGCCGCGTCGCCGGCGAACAGCACGCGGCCGTGCCGGTACGACGGCAGCGTGAGGCACTTCGCGTTGTACATCGAAGCCCACAGCATCTTCCACGGCTCGTGTTCGCCGATCATCTGCAGGTGGCTCTGCACGCGCGGCAGGATGTTCTCCGGCTTCAGGGCCTCCGCCGCGTCCTCGCCGTCGGCCAGCTGGTAGTCGATGCGCCAGACGTCGTCGGGCTGGCGGTGCATCAGCAGGGTCGAGCCGGGGTTGGAGGGCGGGTCGAACCATGCGAGCCGCTCCACCGGACGGCGGGTCTTCTGCACGATGTCGACGATGACGTAGCGGCCTTCGTACTGCGTGCCCTCGAACTGCAGCCCGAGCAGCTCGCGCACCGTGCTGCGGCCGCCGTCGCACGCGGCAACGTAGTCGGCGCGGATGCTGCGCCGGCCGGCGGGTCCTTCGACATCCACCAGCACCTGCGCTCCCTCCTCGCGCACGCCGGTCACGCGGGTCGACCAGGCCACCTGCACCAGTTCCGGTGCGCGCTGCAGCGCCTCGTGCACGAAGGCTTCCACGTGGTACTGCTGGATGTTGACCATGGGCGCGAAGCGCTCGGTCGGCTCGCTGGGCATGGTGAAGTGCAGCACTTCCCGGTTGCGCCAGTAGCTGCGGCCGCCGGTCCAGGGCAGCGCCTTGGCCGCCAGGGCCGCGCCCGCGCCCGCGGTAGCGAGGATCTCCTGCGAGCGGCGGGAAATGCAGATCGCGCGGCTGCCCGTGCAATAGCCCTCGTCCGCCTCCACCACGAGGCTGCGGATGCCATGCCGCGCCAGCAGCGCGGCCAGCGTCAGGCCGACCGGCCCGCCGCCGGCGATCAGGACCGGAATTCCGTCCGGCAGCGGCTGTGCTTGCGCTCGCGCCACGCGCCCTCCCCCTTGGTGCTGGCGCCACTATAGGGCCGGACGCTCAGGGCCGCGGCCGCAGCTGCCCGCGGATCTCGCCTCCGGGGTGGCGCTGCGTATGCAGGTTGACGTACCACTGCCCCGACGCGAGCTGCGCGAGCTGCTCCGGCGTGATCCGCGCCTCGCCGGTGATCGTGGCCGCGTTGAGGTTGGTGAAGGGGATGACCACGCCGGCGTTCTGCCCCGGCCCCGCCGGGCCGTGGATGTGCGCGCCGGTGATCGGGCCGCTCAGGCCGCTGTGCGCCACGCTCCAGCTCAGCATGTTGGTGCCGGTGTTGTAGCGCACGTCCGCGCTGCCCGATGCGGTCGTCGCCACCGGCGGCACTTCCTGCGCGCCGGTGAGGCCCGCCTCGAACAGCTGCTGCCCGGAACCCCGCATCTGCGCGCAGCCGGCCAGGCCGGCGGCGAGGAAGGCAGCGCAGGCGGTACGAAGGAGGACGGAACGGTTCATCGTGCTTCCCTTTCGTTGTTGCAGGGAAGGTGATGATGTTCAGGCAGCGCGGAGCCGCCGTGTAGGACACGGCCGCATGCCGGCCCGTCCCTACTGGTCCTTGGGCAGCTTGCCGCGCGCGGCTTCGAGTTCCCAGGGGCTGGCTTCGACGTTGGGGCCGTCCGGGAAGGACTCGGGTCCCTTGCGGATGCCCGCGCGCGGCCGCGCCCCCGGCACGCCCGCGGGCACCTGCGCGCCGGTTTCGTCCAGGACCCCGGAGCCCGCCGGCGGCTGCTGCGTCGCCTTGTCGCCCAGCGTCTTGTTGCCGCAACCGTCCGCGTTGCCGTGGTTCTCGTTGCCGCCCCGGGCGCCTTCGGGGCCGATGCTCGTCTCGGTGCTCATGCCGCCAATCTAGGCAGCGCGGCGCCAGGGGCCTGCAAGCAGCGCCGCCGCCGCGGTGTAGGACGGGACACTAGACTGCGCCATCACGAAAGGAGAGCCCGCATGCCCCGCTACAGCACCCTGCAGATCGAGAAGGACCCGCAGCAGCCGCGCGTCGCCCGCCTGCTGCTGAACCGCCCCGAGCGGCTCAACGCCATCAACGAGGAGATGCCGCGCGAGATCCGGGCCGCCGTCGAGTGGGCCAACGGCGACGACGAGGTGCACGTGATCGTCGTCGAGGGCGCGGGCAAGGGCTTCTGCGGAGGCTACGACCTGTCGCACTTCGGCCAGGGCGGGATCGACCATCCGTGCCAGCAGGAGCGCACGCCCTGGGACCCGATGGCCGACTACGCGTACATGAAGCGCAACACGGAGGACTTCATGGCGCTCTGGCGCAGCCCCAAGCCCACGATCGCCAAGGTGCACGGCCATGCGGTCGCCGGCGGCAGCGACATCGCCCTGTGCTGCGACCTGCTGGTGATGGCGGAGGACGCGCGCATCGGCTACATGCCCACCCGCGTGTGGGGCTGCCCCACCACGGCCATGTGGACCTATCGGCTCGGGGCGACGCGCGCCAAGCAGCTGATGTTCACCGGCGACACGATCGACGGCCGCACTGCGCTCGCGTGGGGGCTGGCGAACGACGCCGTTTCCGCCGAAGCGCTGGAAGGCGCGACCATGGCGCTCGCGGCCCGCATCGCCGGCGTGCCGCGCAGCCAGCTCGCGATGCACAAGATGGTGGTCAACCAGGTGCTGCTCACCATGGGACTCGAGCAGGCGCAGGGCCTCGCGACGATCCTCGACGGCATCACCCGCCACAACCCGGAAGGTCTCTGGTTCCGCCGCTATGCGCAGGCCGAGGGCTTCAAGGCCGCCGTCGAGTGGCGCGACAGCGGCCGGCCGATCCCGGAGGGCGACGAGGCGCGCGCACTCATCCGCGAGCTGGAGCAGCGCGGCGCCCGCTGAGCCGCGCGCTCCCCGCAGGCGGGCTCCTACTTGCAGCTAGCGCCCGTCCGACATGCACGGCGCATGATGGTTCCTACATTGGTCTTGCGGGGTCGCTGACAGGCGGCGCCCCGGCGCAACTTCCCAAGGAGAGTTTCATGCCTCAAGGACAAGACCAGAATCGCCAGCAGGACCAGCAGAACCGCGGCCAGGCTTCCCAGGACCAGCAGCGCCAGCAGCAGGACCAGCAGCGCCAGCAGGGCGGGGGCGGCATGGGCCAGGACCAGGGCAGTCGCCAGCAGGACCAGCAGGAGCGCGGCCAGGCCTCGCAGGACCAGCAACGCCAGGAGCAGCAGCGGCAGGACCAGCAGCGCCAGCAAAGCGGCAGCAGCCAGGACCAGCAGCGGCAGCGGCAGGACCAGCAGCGCCAGCGCTGACCGCTTCCCGTGCCACCAACGCGAAAGCGGGGCAGCGCCCCGCTTTTTGCTGGCCGCCGCCTTGCGCGCTAGCAGCGGATGTCGATCGCGTCCGGTTCGCTGGTCACGGCCAGGGTCGACAGGTCGAGTTCCGAATCCTCGAAGTCGGGCGCGCCGGGGTCGGCCAGCAGCCGCGGCCGGCGCTCCCCGGGGTCGCCGGTCTCGGGCGAAATGACGATGCCGCCGACCGAGGCGCTGGCCGCGACTTCGGCCGCCCGCGCCGGCTGCTTGCCCAGGGGCGTGCACCACAGGCGCCCTTGCGCGCGGAAGTAGGCGAGCGTGCAGACGCCGCCCACGACGCCGATGCGCAGGGCCACGTCGCCCGCGACCCGCTGCAGTTCCATGGCCATGCGCACGGCGGCGCCGGGATTTTCGAACGTGGCCAGCGCCGTCGCGTTCACGTAGGGGTCGAGGCGGCCGTTGTGGCGCACGTTCAGGCGCTGCAGTTCCTGGCAGAAACGCTCGGTGGCGCTGCCCGGCTCGCCGGCGGGCGCGTCCGCGTCCACGTACACGAGCGTGAGGTGCCGCTCCTCGAAACGGATGGCGTCGCTGTCACCGCGCAGGAAGAGTTCCTTCCAGACCGCGGGGGGAAGCTGGTGCAAGACCTTGTCCGAAAGCGCCTCGAGCAGCAGCGCGCGATCCATCGTTTCCATGGGTTCCCTCCCGACGTAACGAGATGAAACCATGTGCAATCCGCCGCCGCGATAAGGGAAAACAGCCGAGCTGCTAGGGAATTTGCCTAAGAAGAGCGTCGCCTGGCCTTGCCCTTCACCGGCGGGCCGAGCTCCAGTTGAACCCAGGCCGGCGCATGGTCGCTCGCCTTCTCCTCGCCCCGGACCCAGGTGTCCACGCCCGCCGCGCGCAGCGCGGGCGCCAGCCGCCGGTTCAGCAGCAGGTGGTCGATGCGCAGGCCGGCATTGCGCTGCCAGTGCTGGCGGAAGTAGTCCCAGAAGGTGAACACCGCCTCGTCCGGGTGCAGCCGGCGGATCGCGTCGGTCCAGCCCTGCGCCAGCAGGCGCTGCCAGCACTCGCGGCTCTCCGGCTGCAGCAGCGCGTCCTTGCGCCAGGAGCGCGGGTTGTAGATGTCGAAGTCCGTCGGCACCACGTTGTAGTCGCCGCAGAGGATGACCGGGTGCTCCGAATCCACCAGCGTGGCGGCGTGGGCGAGCAGGCGCTCGAACCAGGCGAGCTTGTAGTCGAACTTGGGACCCGGCTGCGGATTGCCGTTCGGCAGGTACAGGCAGCCGACGATGATGCCGTCGACCGCGGCCTCGAGGTAACGGCTCTGGTCATCCGCTTCGTCGCCGGGCAGCGCGCGCCGCACCTCCACCGGCTCGGTGCCGCGCGCCAGGATCGCGACGCCGTTCCAGGAGCGCTGCCCCTTCCACAGCGGGTGGTAGCCGGCGGCGCGGATCTCCGCGGCGGGGAAGCCCTCGTCCAGCGCCTTGAGCTCCTGCAGGCAGGCGACGTCCGGCTGCTCGCGCTCCAGCCAGCGCAGCAGGTGCGGCAGCCGCGTCTTGACGCCGTTGACGTTGAAGGTGGCGATTTTCATGGGCGGCACGATCCTACAGAAGGGATGCGTCGCCGGGCTTAGATTGGTCCGGACAGAACACAAGGAGAACCCCGATGCCCGATCCCAAGGACAACGCGAAGCTGAGCGGCGACACCCACCCGCCGGAGGTCGAAGGCGCGCGCGGCGGCAGCCCGCAGGGGCGTCCCGACGCGCAGGGCGCCGAAGGAACGCCGCCGGACGCATCGCTCAGCCGGGACGTGGAGAACGAGGGACGCGCAGGCAAGGGCATCAACCAGGCCGGCTACCTCAAGGACAAGGACGCGCCGGGAGCGGGGCACGACAAGCCGTGACCGCGCCGCCTTGGCCACGGCACGGCTAGGGCTTGGTGCGGGCGCGGCGGAACGCCTCGCCTCCGCCGCTGCCGCCGCCGTCCGGGAAATCGTGCGGATCGAGCGGCCCCTTCCCCGCGCGCTGCTGCGGCGCCTCCACGATCGTGCTGGCGGAGTTCTCGCCGTGGTCCGGCCTGGCCGGCACCGAGGACGTGGGGCGCTCGCCGCGCTTCGCGCGGCTGGAGCGCGTGTTGCTGGTCTTCATGCCGCAAAATTAGCGAGCGGCGCGCGCCGCCC
>DASWUI010000043.1:0-13778 GCA_036401715.1 Ramlibacter sp.
CGATATTTCTTGGGGATTGGGTGCGTCCGGCAGTCGAATGGTCCGTCCGTACCGCGTCCGCGAATGCGCGTTTCGAAGAACTGCCGCTTCGCACTGGACTTCTCGAGGCCTTTCACCGTCGCGGCGTCGATTTCGCAGTAGTGGTAGTAGGTCGTCTTGAGCCGAATGACCATGTACCGCTCTGCCTTGTCGTAGCAAACACGCGAAATGTCACTGCTGTCCTTAACGTCCTCACACGCGAAGGGCGTCAAGTGAAACGAGGCCGTGATATTTGACTTGAACGGTCTCCGCCGTGGCGACCTGGCATATCAAGACGAGTGCCGACAGGATGATGAACCTCAACATGACCCCCAATGTGAGTTGCTTCGGCTCGAGCTTACCGCGATGCCTGCTTCTGGCCGGGAGCAGTCGTCAGCGAGGAAGGACGATTGGCGCAAGGACTCCGACGACGCGGCAGCCCAGGCCGCGAGCACGCCCAACGGCCGGGGCGGCCAGGCCATCCCGTGATGGCCTGTGTACCATCGGCCGGTGGATCTCCTTCTTCTCCTGCTCCCGGCGCTGGTCGTCTTGTGGATCGCCAGGGCCCGGCAGCAGCAACGGCGCATCGCCATCCTGGCCCGCTACCTGTCCGGCCACGACATCGAAAAGAACATCGAGACGCTCTCGCAGGGCTACTCGCGTGCCCTGGGCGAACCGGATCCTGCCCGCAGCGAGCAGGTCTGGGGCGTGCTGCGCGGGACAGAGGAAGTCCTGTGCCGGCAGGTCCGCAAGCTCGCGGAGGACTTCGCGGGCGTCGAGCCTACGGTCACGCGCGTGAGCAAGTTCCCGATCTGGCTGCCCCGCTCGCCCGCGTTCGACAGGTCCTTCGACATGCGCGAGGCGCTGCGAGTGCACGCCCACGGCATCTGCCGTGCCGTCGAAGAACAGGGCGCCTCCCCGAAGGACCGCGCCTTCGCCATCCTGGCCGAGATGCTCCTGATGCAGCACACCTGCCACTGGTATTGCCGGTCGAAGTCCGTGGCAACGGCCCGCATGCTGGCCAGCCATCGCACGTCTTACGAGCAACTCGTAGGGGCCGTGTTGCCTCAGACGCGACAGGCGTATCTCGATCTGGTGGCCCATTAAGCTGTCGACCCATCCAACCACCAACGGACAACTGGAGAACCCATGCCGAAAGAGAACGCAAGAGTGCTGGCGGTGCCGACCGTCACCAAGCTGGGGCCCGAGACCGCAGGCGCGGTCGTCGTCGGCGGTTCGCACGCGGCGATCTTCACGACGTACCTCACGCTCAAGGCGCGTCCCCTCGCGGCGATCCAGCACGACGCCTCGTACGGCCGCGACCAGGCCGGAATCGCCGGCCTGGCGTGGGCCGAGCAGTTCGGCTTCGCGATGGCCGCCGTCGCTGCCCGCAGCGCCCGGATCGGAGAGGGCGCCGACATGCTCGAGCGCGGCACGATCAGCGCAGTCAACCGGTACGCCGCCGCCTGCAAGGTGGAGCCCGGGATGTCGTGCAGGGAGGCGGCCAACCTCCTGCGCTCCGCGGCGGAAGCGAGGACGCTGCCTGCGCCCATGCTGGAGACGAGGTCCGAAGCAACGGTGCCCGGGGCCCGCAGGCCCATCGTGATGGTGGATTCCATCGCCCTGGCGCAGCCAGGCGACGCCGGCGGCATCGTGCTGAGCGGCTCGCATGGAGGGACGCCCTCCGATGGCTATTCCGCCAAGGTCAACCCGCAGCTGGTGCTGTTCAACGACGCCGGCTTCGGAGCGGACTATGCCGGCCTCGCCTCCCTCCCCATCCTCGAGCAGAAGGGAATTGCCGCCGCCACCGTGAGCGTCTTCACCGCGCGCATCGGCAACGGCCGGTCCACCTACGAGGACGGCATCATCTCCGCGGCAAACGCTCAAGCGCTGGCGCTCGGGGCTGTCATCGGCGCGCCCGCGAAGGACTTCGTCGACGCGGTGGCGCGGCAATAGGCGGCGTTTCTTCGCGGGGGTCCGAGGAGAGCCCCCAGGGCGCTGTTGGCCGGAACCGGCCATGCCCCGCGAGCTACAGTCGGGGCATGGCGGGGCCCATGGACATCCTGATCGTTGCCGACGACCTTTCGGGCGCGGCCGACTGCGCGATCGCGTTCGCGCGCACCGGGCAGCGCACCGTGGTGGCGCTTCAGCCTTCGGCTCCGGAGGCCGACGTCCTCCTGGCCGTCGATGCGGACACGCGGCGCCTGCCAGCCGCCGAGGCGGCACGGCGAACGCGCGAGGTCTACGAAGCCGCCCGGCGACCGGGCCAAAGGCTGTACAAGAAGATCGACTCCACGCTGCGCGGCAACTGGGCCGCGGAGGTGGCCGCCTTGCGGCAGCTCGCGGGCATGGCCATCGTGGCTCCCGCGTATCCGGCCATGGGCCGCACAGTGCGCGACGCGCAGGTGCATGTCGACGGGCGTGCCCTGGCGGACACCGAGCTGTGGAAGCTGGAACACGCGCATCGGCCGGCGGCGATCGACGCGCAGTTGCACGGGGCGGGGCTGCAGACGGCGAGGCTCGAGGCCGATGCGCTGCGCGAT
The DNA here is from genome assembly GCA_036401715.1 of Ramlibacter sp. Lineage (GTDB taxonomy): Bacteria > Pseudomonadota > Gammaproteobacteria > Burkholderiales > Burkholderiaceae_C > Ramlibacter. The sequence continues at coordinate 2,562 of DASWUI010000043.1, forward strand.
AGCCCCGAAGAGATGTCGGCCCGCATCACGGCTGCTGCCTCCCGCGAGCTCGGCGCGTTGATCGTCGACGCGCAGTTCGAGCAGACCTTGCGCACGCTGGCCCAGGTCACCGCCGGCAGCGAGGCGCCCTTCTTCTGGGTGGGATCCGCCGGACTGGCGCGCGAGATCGCGGGGCTGCGTCCCTCGCGCGCCGCCCCCGAGCTCGCGCCTGCCTCCGGGCCCACGCTGGTGCTCGTGGGCAGCCTGTCGGCCGTCACGGATCGGCAGTGCCGCGTGCTGCGCGCTTGCGGGGCCTTCCAGGAACTGGTCGTGCCGCCTTCGCTGCTCCGGCAAGGCCGGTCGCATGCCGGGTGGCCATCCCTGCACGCGCGCATCGGCGAGTTGCTCGGTGCCGGCGCCGACCTGCTGCTGCGCATCGGCCGCGAGCAGGCGCTCGACCCCTCGGAAGGCGCGCTGCTCGCCGCTGCGCTGGCCAGGCTGGTGGGACCGCACGTCGCCCGCATCGGCGCGCTCATCGCCACTGGCGGCGAGACCGCGCGCGCCATGCTGGTCGAGGCGGGCATAGCCAGCATCGAATTGCTGGCCGAACTCCAGACCGGCGTGGCCGCGGGCCTGCCCTCCGGCGGCCACGCGCATCGCCCCTATATAGTCACCAAGGCGGGAGGCTTCGGCAGCGACGAGACACTGTACGACGCCTGGACCCGCCTGCGTTCTCCTCGATCACGGACTCCCCAATGAGCAATTACCTTCCCGTCGTCGGAATCACCATGGGCGATGCCGCGGGCGTCGGCCCCGAGGTCGTCGTCAAGACCCTGTCGCGCAAGTCGCTGTACGACGAATGCCGCCCGCTCGTGATCGGCGACGCCAGGCGGCTCGAACTCGCGAACCGCCTCGTCAAGGGCGACGTGAAGGTCCGCAGCATCGCCGACGCGTCGGAGGCGCGGTACGAGCCCGGCACCATCGACTGCATCGACCTGAAGCTGATCCCGGCGGACCTGCCTTTCGGCCAGATCTCGCCGGTAGCCGGCGATGCCGCCTTCCGCTACGTCGAGCGCGCCGCGGCCCTGGCGCAGGCGGGCGAGATCGACGCGATCTGCACGGCGCCGCTGAACAAGGAAGCGCTTCACGCGGGCGGCCACAAGTTCCCGGGCCACACGGAGATGCTGGCGCACCTGACGGGCGTCGACGAGGTCTCGATGATGCTCGTGGCACCCAGGCTGCGCGTCATCCACGTCACCACGCACATCGGCATCCTCGACGCGATCCGGAAGATCGAGCCCGGCCTGGTGCAACGGACCATCGAACGCGGCCATGCGACGCTGGTGAAGGCGGGTATCGCGCATCCGCGCATCGGCGTTTGCGGCATCAATCCGCATGCGGGCGAGAACGGCCTGTTCGGCTACGGCGAGGAGGAGGAAAAGATCGTTCCGGCGGTGAAGTTGTTGCAGGAGCGGGGGATGGACGTCACCGGCCCGCTCCCCGCGGACACGCTGTTCTTCCGCGCCGGCCGCGGTGACTTCGACCTGGTGGTGGCGATGTACCACGACCAGGGCCACGGGCCGGTGAAGGTACTGGGCCTGGAGGCGGGCGTGAACGTCACCGTGGGCCTGGACGTGATCCGCACTTCGGTCGACCACGGCACGGCCTTCGACATTGCCGGCAAGGGGATCGCCGACGACGGCAGCATGGTGGAAGCCATGCGGCAGGCCATCGAGCTGGCGACGCGGCGGCGGTGATGCCTGGCGCCGACCCGCCGCGCCGCCCTACGCCTGCACCGCCCTCACTCTCCCCGCAACCACCCGCACCCCACTCGGCTTCGCCCGCCAGATCGCAAACGCCGACAGCACCGAGCACCCGATCGCCACCCAGAACGCCACCATGTAGCTCCCGGTCCGGTCGTGCACGAACCCCATGAACCACGGCCCCAGCGCACCGCCCGCCAGCGCGCTGAGGCTCAGCGTCCCGAAGATCATCCCGTAGTGCCTTCCCTCGAAGATCTCGGCGGGAATGGCGCCGAACACGGACGTCAGGCCGTAGCCGATCGCGCCTTGCGCGATCACCATGGCGTAGAGCAGGGCGACATTGGGGTACGAGGGCAGCAGGAGCAGCGCGACATAGGTGATGCAGAACCCCAGGTTGCCGATCGCCCACACGATCTCGCGTCCGATCCGGTCCGAGAGCCAGCCGAGCGCGATCTGCCCCGGCACGCCCGCCAGGCTCACCACGCCGAGCGCCAGTGCCGCCTGCTGCGCGCTGAAGCCGATCTCCGTGAGGTACCGGGTCTGGTGCACCTGCACCGCGTACCACGAGAACAGCGCGCCGAAGTACGCCACCGCGATCCACCAGAAGCGTGCAGTGCGCAGGGCGCGCGCGAGCGTCCAGTCGATGCCGGCCCAGGCCGCATCGACCACGTTCGCCCCGCGCGCCTGCGCCGCCGCGTGCGTGTCGGCGTCTCCGTCCGGCGCGAGGCCGATCTCCTGGGGGCGTTTCCTGAGCAGCAGGTTGAGCGGCACGAGGACGACGAGTGCCGTCACGCCCAGCAAGGTGCTCCCCGCACGCCAGCCGTTGCGCTCGACGAAGGCCTGCAGGGCGGGAAGCATCACGATCGAGCCGAACCCGACGCCCGCGAAGGCGATGCTCATCGCGAGCCCCCGGCGCCGCACGAACCAGTTCGGCAGGAACAGCGCCTGGCCGCTGTAGCCGGTGAAGGTCGTGCCCGCGCCCACCAGCATGCCCAGCGTGACGTACACATGCCAGGGCTGGCCCACGAAGGTGGCCAGCAGCAGGCCCGCTGCCGTGGCCACGACGCCGATCTCCATGACCACGCGCGGGCCGTGCCTGTCCATCATGCGCCCCAGCAGCGGGCTGAGTACGGCGGCCACCACAAAACCGAACGAGAACGCGCCGGCGGTCACGCCGCGCTCCCATCCGAACTCGTCCAGGATCGGCGGGAAGAACAGCGAGAAGGCCGTGCGTGCGTTGACGCAGATCGCCATCGTCACGAAGACGACGCCGACCACGAGCCATCCGTAGAAGAACGGCAGGCGCCGTGCGAGCTTCTCGATCAAGGAGCGTCCCTAGGGCGTGCGCCGGATGTCCTCCGGCAGATGCTTCCACGGCAGGTCCGCCGGCTCCGCCGCCATCGGCCCGGCCGCCTTCGCCACCAGGATCCGGCTCGCGATCGGCGTGAAGTCCGCGCGGAAGTGGTTGCTGCTCTTGACCACGATGATGCGCTGCTGCTCCGGCTGGATGCCGACCATGCGCAGCAGCTCCCGGTCCATCAGCTGCTTCTTGCCGCCGACGACGGCGACCCGCACGCCCTCGATCTCCAGGCAGGCGCTGGGGCCCAGCGACACGGTCAGCCCGGTCATCATCGGGCCCTTGAGCGTGACGCGCCCGTCGCTGACCGCGCGCACGGTGAAGCGGCCGCGCAGCGGCGGGTCGCTCGCCTTTCCGGTGAAGGTGGGCACCGCGCGGCCCAGCGCCAGGTCGAGCGTCGCGCCCACGCCCGCCGCGCAGGCGGCGCGTCCCGCTTCGGCGTCGAACATCAGGCCCAGGGCCACCTGTCCCGGGAAGCGCCGGCCGGCCCCCTGGGCCAGCAGCGCGTGCAACATCCCCGTGGTGTTGCTGTCGCCGCCGGCGCCGGGGTTGTCCTGGGTGTCCGCGACGACCACCGGCCGCTCGGCACCTTCGGCGAATGCCATCGCCTGCACCACCGCTTCGCGGGCCGGCACGATGTCCTGCCGCCACTGCCCGGGCTCGGCCGCGCGGCGGAAGAGGGCCTCCACCGCCTCGTGCGTGCGGGCCTCGTCGCCGCCGTGGCCCCACACCATCGGCGCGCACTCGGCGAAGTCGGAGGCCGGAAAGCCCATGCAGAAACTCAGCACGGTGCCGTGCCGGCGGTCGAGTGCGGCCAGTTCCTCGTAGATCGCCTGCGCCGGCTGCATCCAGGTGCTTTGCGCGTTGAGCGGGATCAGGAAGGGCAGGCGCCTCGCATGCATGGCCTCGCGCTGGCCTGCCCGCAGCCGCCGCTTCAAGAGCTCCGCGGCGCGCGCACCCGTTTCGGCCATGTCCACGTGCGGATAGGTGCGGTAGCCCACCAGCGCGTCGGCCTCGGCCAGCATCCGCCGGGTGACGTTCGCGTGCAGGTCGAGGCTGGCCACGATGGGCACGGCGGGGCCGACCAGTGCGCGCAGGCGCGCGATCAGTTCGCCTTCGGTGTCGGGTACGTGTTCGGCGACGGCCGCGCCGTGCAGGTCCAGGTAGATGCCGTCCAGGCCGCCGGGCTGGGCGCAGGCCGCCTGCACGTCCTCGCAGATCGCGCCGGCGATCCGCTCGAAGGCATCCTGGGTGACATAGCTGGAGGGGATGGCCCCCGCCCAGCAGGAAGGCAGGCACTCCCAACCGAAGGCGCGCGCCGCGTCCAGGAAACCCGCGGCCGGGAGGTTGACGCCCTGCATCCGCTCCACCAGCGCCGGGCCGCGGACGAAGGCCGGGAAGGTATCGCCCCGGTTGAAGGCTGTCCAGTCGGCAAGGCTGGGCGCGAAGGTGTTGGTCTCGTGCTGGTAACCGGCGATCAGGAAACGGGGCATGCGGCTTCCATGGAAGGTGGTGCGCCGAACGCGAAGTCGCGTCCGGGCGCGGCGGCAAACAGGGCGCGGGTGTATTCGTGCCGCGGGTCGGCGAACACCCGGTGGGCGGGGCCCGATTCGACGATGCGGCCCTGGCTCATCACGACCAGCTGGTCGCACACCTGCGAGGCGACGCGCAGGTCGTGGGTGATGAACAGCATCGCCAGGTTCAGGCGGCTGCGGATCTCCGCCAGCAGGTCCAGCACCTGCGCCTGCACCGACACGTCCAGCGCGCTCACCGCTTCGTCGGCGACCAGCAGTTCGGGATCCATCATCAGCGCGCGGGCGATGCAGATGCGCTGGCGCTGGCCGCCGGAGAACTGGTGCGGGTAGCGGTCCATGGCCGCGGCGTCCATGCGCACCAGGGCCAGCAGCTCGCGCGCGCGCCGCAGCGCCGCCTCGCGCGGCATGCCGTAGTTCATCGGCCCCTCGATCATGGCCTCGGTCACCGAGCGGCGCGGGTTCAGGCTGCGGTACGGATCCTGGAAGACGATCTGGACGCGCTTGCGCAGCGGCCGCAGCGCCCGCTGCGACAGCGCCGCGATGTCGTCGTGCGCGGCCGGCTCGTTGGGCCGGCCCAGCAGCACGCTGCCGCCGCTCGGGTCGATCAGCCGCACGATGCAGCGGGCGACGGTGCTCTTGCCGGAGCCGGACTCGCCCACGATGCCCAGGGTCTGGCCGCGGCGGATCTCGAAGGTGACGTCCTGCGCCGCGTGCACCTGGCGGCGGCGGCCGAACCAGCTGCGGCTCTCGTAGGTCTTGGCCAGTCCCTGCACCGACAGCACGACCGGCGCCGCGCCGTCCACGGGGCGCTGCTTCACGTTGAGGGTGGGCACCGCGGCGATCAGCATCTGCGTGTAGGGATGGGCCGGACGCTGCAGTACCCTCTGCTTGTCGCCGATCTCCACCAGCTCGCCCAGGCGCAGCACCGCGACCCGGTGGGCGACCTCCGCGACCACGCCGAAGTCATGGGTGATGAACAGCACGCCGGTGCCCCGGCGCGCCTGCAGTTCCAGCACCAGCTTGAGGATCTGCGCCTGCGTGGTGACGTCCAGGGCCGTGGTCGGCTCGTCGGCGATCAGCAGCACCGGGTCGAGCACCAGCGCCATGGCGATGACGATGCGCTGGCGCTGCCCGCCGGAGAGCTGGTGCGGATAGCTCGCGATGACGCGCTCCGGCTCGGGCAGCATCACCTCGCGCACGATGTCCAGCACCTTGGCGCGGCGCTGCTCCGGGCTGAGCGTGGTGTGCTCGCTCAGCACTTCGTCGATCTGCTCGCCGCAGGTCATCACCGGGTTCAGGGCCGTCATCGGCTCCTGGAAGATCATGCCCATGCGGGTGGCCCGCAGGTCCCGCAGCCGCGCGGGGGAGGCGTGGGTGATGTCCTCGCCTTCCAGCTGGATGCGGCCGGACTGCACCGGCAGCTGGCGCGGCAGCAGGCCCATCACGGCCTGCGCCAGCACGCTCTTGCCCGATCCCGATTCGCCGACCAGGCAGACGACCTCGCCGCGCCCGACGGTGAAGGAGACCTTGCGTACGGCGGCCGGGCGCTCGGCGCCGGCGGGCAGGGCGATCGTCACGTCCTCGATGGCCAGCACGGGGGTGTCGTTCATCGCTTCACACCCGGTGCGCCATCTTCGGGTCCAGCGTGTCGCGCAGGCCGTCGCCGAGGATGTTGACGGCCAGCACGGTCACCGCCAGGAACACGCCCGGGAACAGGATGTTGTGCGGGAACTCGTTGAACTGCGCGCGGCCCTCGGCCATCACGTTGCCCCAGGTCGGGATGTCCGGCGGCAGCCCGACCCCGAGGAAGGACAGGATCGCCTCCGTCAGGATGCCGGACGCGCAGATGAAGGTGCCCTGCACGATCAGCGGCGCGACCGTGTTGGGCAGCACGTGGCGCCGCATGATGGCCGCCGTGCTGGTGCCCATGGCAATGGCGGCCTCCACATAGGGTTCCTCGCGGATGGTGAGCACCAGCGAGCGGACGAGCCGCGTCACGCGCGGGATCTCGGGGATGGCGATCGCCACCACCACGGTCAGGATGCTGCCCTTCCACATCGCGACCAGCGCGATCGCGATCAGGATGGCCGGGATGGCCATCAGCCCGTCCATCACGCGCATCAGCACGCCATCGACGGCGCGCAGGTACCCGGCCAGCAGGCCGAACACGATGCCGACGGCCAGCGCCACCACGGCGGTGGCGATGCCCACGATCAAGGACACGCGGGTGCCGTAGATCACGCGGCTGTAGATGTCCCGGCCGAAGCTGTCGCTGCCGAAGGCGAAGCGGTGCGGCAGCGACTCGCCTTCCAGCGTGGTGCTCTCGCCGCGCGCGCCCGGCAGCAGGTCGCGGCTGGCGGGGTCGAACAGGCTGGGGTCCACGGTGCCGAGCCAGGGCGCGGCCAGCGCGATGGCCGCGAGCAGGACCAGCACGATGCCGCCGATGCGCACCGAGACGTTGCGCCAGGCCCGCTTCCACGCGCCGGGAAGGTTGGCCGCGGGCAGGGCGGCGACCTCGGGCAGTTCGGCGGTATCGGCGGCTTGCGACATCGTGCGTTCAGTAGCGGATGCGCGGGTCGAGGAACACGTAGCTGATGTCGATCAGCAGGTTGACCAGCACGTAGGCGACGGAGAAGAACAGGATCACTCCCTGGATGGTCGGGAAGTCGCGCGCGAGCACGGCGTCCACGGTCAGCCGGCCCAGGCCCGGGATGGCGTAGACCGATTCGGTCACCACCACGCCGCCGATCAGCAGGGCGATGCCGATCCCGATGACGGTGACGATGGGCACGGCGGCGTTGGCGAGCGCGTGCCGCACGAGCACCTTGCTCTCGCGCAGGCCCTTGGCCCGGGCCGTGCGCACGTAGTCCTCGCCCAGCGCTTCCAGCACCGAAGCGCGGGTGACCCGCGCGATCAGCGCGATGTAGATGATGCTGAGCGTGAACGCCGGCAGGGCCAGGTGACGCAGCCACGGCCCCGCACCCTCGGCCAGGCGCCGGTAGCCCTGGACCGGCAGCAGGCCCAGCTTCAGGGACACCAGCCAGATCAGGAGGTAGGCGAGCACGAACACTGGCACCGAGAAGCCGAGCACCGAGAACCCCATCAAGCCCCGGTCCAGCCAGCCGCCGAAGCGCCACGCCGCCACCACCCCGAGCGGCACGGCGACCAGCACGGCGATCACGATCGTGAGGGCGGCCAGCGACAGGGTGGGCTCGAGCCGCTGGCCGATCAGCGTGGTGACCGGCGTCTTGTAGTAGTAGCTCTGGCCCAGGTCGCCTGTCACGACGTGCCCGAACCAGATGGCGTACTGCTCCGGCACCGACCGGTCCAGCCCGAGGTTGGTGCGGATGCGCGCGATCTGCTCCGTGCTCGCGGCGTCACCGGCCAGCACTGCCGCCGGGTCGCCCGGCGTCAGCCGCAGCATCAGGAACACCAGGACCGAGACGACCAGCAGGACCGGGAGCGTCGCAAGCAGGCGGCGGCCGAGGAACTGCAGCATGCGCGCTTACTGCGGACCGTTCTTCTTCAGGTTCCAGTAGAGGTTGCCGTTGGTGACGAACCAGCCGGAAACGTTCTTCGTGGCGGCCGTCGGCTGGTCGTACTCGCCCAGGGGCGCGTGCGTGCCGACCTCGAAGGCGCGCGCGTGCAGCTGGTCGGCCAGCTTCTTCTTGGTGGCGTCGTCGGTGGCGCGCATGAACTCGTTGCGGATCGCCTGCATCTTCTCGTCCTGCGCCCAGCCGAACCAGCCGGACTTGTCACCGCGCGTGTCCATGGTGGGATTGGCGATGGGGCTCCACACATCGAACGCCTGCCAGGCGGTGAGGAACATGTGCCAGCCGCCCTTGTCCGGCGGGTCCTTCTTGGCGCGCCTTGCGACGACGGACTGCCAGTCCATCGCCTGCAGGTCCACCTTGAAGCCGGCCTGCCGCAGTTGCTGCGCGGCCACGTCCGGCAGCTTCTGGATCGACGCCAGGTCGGTGGGCTTCAGGATCACGATCGGCGTGCCGTCATAGCCGCTCGCCTTCAGCAACTCCTGCGCCTTCTTCATGTTGCTCCTGGCCTGGATGTCGCTGCCGGCCGTGCTGCCGTAGGGCGTGCCGCAGATGAACATGCTGGGGCAGGTCTTGTACAGCGCCTTGACGCCGACCTGCGCCTTCAGGAACGGCTCCTGCGACATCGCGGCGATCGCCGCCTGCCGGACCTTCGCATTGTCGAACGGCTTGTGCAGGTGGTTGAAGCGGGCCATGTACTGCAGGCCACGGGTGGCGATCGCCGGGATCTGCAGGTTGGGATCGGCCTTGACCGCCTCGTAGTGGTCGAAGGGCAGGTTCTCGATGATGTCGACCTCGCCCTTCTTCAGCGCGCTGACCTGCGCCTGCGCGTCGCGCAGCGCCAGGTTCCATTCCACGCGGTCCACGTACACCCGCTTGCCGCCCGTGGTGCCCGAGGGCGGCTCGCTGCGCGGCACGTAGCGCGGGTTCTTCACGTACACCGCCTTGTCGCCCGGCTTGAATTCGTCCTTCTTGAAGATGTAGGGCCCCGAGCCGACGTGCTCCTCGATCTGCTTGAAGGCATCGGTCTCGGCGATGCGCTTGGGCATGATGAAGGGCACGTTGGAGCTCGGCTTGCCCAGCGCCTCCAGCATGAAGCCGTTGGCCTCGTTCAGGAAGATGCGGAAGGTGTCCGGCGTCGGCGAGTCCATGCGCTGCACGAACTGCATCAGCGCCGAGCCCATCGCGTCGCGCTTGCCCCACCGCTGCAGGCTGGCGATGACGTCCTCGCCGGTGACCGGCTTGCCGTCGTGGAACTCCAGGCCCTTGCGCAGCTTGAAGGTCCACAGGCGCTTGTCCGGGCTTTCCGTCCAGCTCTCCACCATCTGTGGCTTGATCCTGGCGTTCTCGTCGGTGCCGAACAGGGTGTCGTAGATCATGTAGCCGTGGTTGCGGCTCATGTACGCGGTGGTCCAGATCGGGTCGAGGATGGCGAGGTTCGAGTGCGGGACGATCCGCAGCACGTTGCCCTGGGCCCAGGCCCCCGCCGCGGGGAACAACGCGGCCGCGGCCAGCGTGGCGGAGAGGAAGATGCGACGCGAAGTGTTCATCGGACAGTCTCCTTCGCGGGCCATTCTGCGGCGGCACCCCGGCCGGGACACCCGGACAAACCCGGTCGGCCGCGTCCCTGGCTAGAATGCGCCCCGTGCCTTTCGGGGCACATCCGCTAGGGGTGTTGCCGACCCGTCCCGGGCCGGCGACTGAGAGAGTCCCTTCGAACCTGATTGAGGTAATCCTCGCGCAGGGAAGCCGTCGACCGTGGTGAGCCGGCCCGCAGGGCCGTCGCTTGCGCGGCACCGCCCACCTGACGCGCAGCCCTGGAGCAAGAGAACATGGCCCGCACGTCTTCCACCGTCCCTTCCGGTCCGCTGCCTTTCAACGAGGCACTGACGCCGGTCCCGTCCCGCGACCGCGCCTTCGACTGGCGCCACCACGCGGCCCTCTGGTTCAGCCTCGGCGTGGGCCTGCTCGTGATGCAGGTCGGCGCCTATCTCGTCCCGGCACTGGGGCCGCGGCAGGCGCTGCTCGCCATCGTGGCCGGCTCGGTGCTCGGTGCCGGCCTGCTCGCCTGGGTGGCGAAGATCGGCTGCGACAGCGGCCTGGCCAGCGCGGGGCTGATGCAGGCCGTGTACGGAACGGGCTTCGCCCGGCTTCCGATCGTGCTGAACATCGTGCAGCTCCTGGGATGGGGCACCTTCGAGCTGGTGGTGATGCGCGACGCGACGGTCGCCATCGGCCGGCAGGCCGGGACGATGCAGGCAGCGGCCTGGCCGCTGGCCGCCACGCTGCTCTGGGGCGCGTTGCTGGCGGTGCTGGTGAGCGGTTCCATGGTGCGGCTGGTGCGCCGCCTGGTCTCGCGTTTCGCGCTGCCGCTGGTGATCCTCTCGCTGCTGTGGCTGACATGGCGCTTCGCGGAGCTGGCCTTGGCGCAGGGCGGGGCCGCGTTCTGGAGCAGGCCGGGTTCCGGCGGCATGGGCGTGCTGCCCGCGCTGGACCTGGTCATCGCGATGCCGATCTCCTGGCTGCCGCTGGTCGCCGACTACGCGCGGCACGGGCGTGACGGCCGCGCCGCGTTGCGCGGCACCTGGGTGGGGTACGCGGTGGCCAACACCTGGTGCTACGCGCTGGGCGTGCTGGTCGCGCTCACGTTACCGGGCAAGGACCTCGTCACCGCGCTCCTGCTGGCGCAGGGAGGCCTGGTCGCCCTGTCGCTGATCCTCGTCGACGAGGTCGACAACGCCTACGGCGACGCGTACTCCGCCGCGGTCTCCAGCCACGGGCTGCTGCCGGCGTGGAGCATCCGGCGCTGGGGGCTGCTGATGGTGGCGGCCAGCACCGTGCTGGCGATGGTCCTGCCGATGCACAGCCTGGAGCCGTTCCTGCTGCTGCTCAGCTCGGTGTTCGTTCCGCTGTTCGGCGTGATCATCGGGCGGCTGGCCGGCGCCGACGCGGCGTCCTTGCTGGCGCGCGCGAGGAGGGCGGAAGCGCTCCCGATCGGCATCTGGCTCGCCGGCATCGCGGCCTACCACCTG
>DASWUI010000044.1:0-5490 GCA_036401715.1 Ramlibacter sp.
GCAACTTCCTGTTCTCGGGGCCCACCGGCGTCGGCAAGACCGAGGTTGCGCGCCAGCTCGCCTATTGCATGGGCATCGAGCTCATCCGCTTCGACATGTCGGAGTACATGGAGCGGCACGCGGTGAGCCGCCTGATCGGCGCGCCGCCCGGCTATGTCGGCTTCGACCAGGGCGGGCTGCTGACCGAGGCGATCACGAAGAAGCCGCACGCGGTGCTGCTGCTCGACGAGATCGAAAAGGCGCACCCGGACATCTTCAACGTGCTGCTGCAGGTGATGGACCATGGCACGCTGACCGACAACAACGGTCGCAAGGCCGACTTCCGCAACGTGATCATCATCATGACCACGAACGCGGGGGCCGAGACCATGAACAAGGCGGTGATCGGTTTCACGACCGAGCGCCAGGCCGGGGACGAGATGGCCGACATCAAGCGGCTGTTCACCCCCGAGTTCCGCAACCGCCTGGACGCCATCGTCAGCTTCAAGCCGCTCGACGAACAGATCATCCTGCGCGTGGTCGACAAGTTCCTGCTCCAGCTGGAGCAGCAGCTCGCCGAGAAGCGCGTGGAAGTGACCTTCACCGACGGCCTGCGCAAGTACCTGGCGAAGAAGGGCTTCGACCCGCTGATGGGCGCCCGCCCGATGCAGCGCCTGATCCAGGACACGATCCGTCGTGCGCTGGCAGACGAGCTGCTGTTCGGTCGCCTCACCGAAGGCGGCCGCCTGACGGTCGACATCGAGCTGAAGACCGACGACAAGGGTACCGAGACGCCGGAGGTGAAGCTGGACATCCAGCCGCTGCCGAAGAAGGAAGGCAAGAGCAAGCCGGAGCCGGAGGAGATCTCCACCGACGGCCAGTAAGCGAGGCCCTCGTGAAGAAGCCGCCTGCGGGCGGCTTTTTCTTTTGGTGCCGCTAGAGCAAGCCCTTCTGCCGCAACAACGGCTCGATCACCGGATCCCGTCCGCGGAACCTGCGGAACGCCTCCCCCGGCTCCACGCTGTTGCCCGCCGCATAGATGCAGCGCTTGAGCCGTTCCGCCACCGCCGCATCGAACGGATCCCCCGCTTCCTCGAACGCGCCCCAGGCATCCGCATCCAGCACCTCCGCCCACAGGTACACGTAGTAGCCCGCGGCGTAGGCGTCGCTGCTGAACAGGTGCTGGAAGTGCGTCAGGCGGTGGTTGATGCCGGCGGCGGGGTCCAGCCCGCGCTCGCGCAGCACCTGCTCCTCGAAGGCGCTCCAGTCGGCGATCGAGGCCGGGTCGGGATGGCCGTGCACCGCCATGTCGGCAATCGCGCTGCCGCAGTAGCGCACGGTCTCGTAGGCTTCGCCGAATTCCTGCGCCTCGCGCAGGCGCTGCAGCAGGCCGGCCGGGATCGGCTCGCCGGTCTCGACGTGGCGGGCGTGGCGTTGCAGCACCTGGGGTTCCGCCATCCAGTGCTCGAACAGCTGCGAGGGCAGCTCCACGAAGTCGCGCAGCACGCGGGTGCCGGACAACTGCGCGTAGCGCACGTCGGACAGCAGTCCGTGCAGCGCGTGCCCGAATTCGTGGAACAGGGTGCGCACGTCGTCGAAGCTCAGGAGCGTGGGAGCGCCGCGCGCGAAGTTGTTGTTGTTCAGGACGACGGGCAGCACGGTGCCGCCGTTCCTGGCCTGCACGGCGAAATTGCTCATCCAGGCGCCGCTGCGCTTGGTGGGCCGGGCGAAGTCGTCGCGGATGAACAGGCCGACCGCGGCGCCTTGCGCATCGTGCACCTCGTAGGCGCGCGCCTCCGGGTGGTACAGCGCGAGGTCCTCGCGCGGGGTGAAGCGCAGGCCGAACAGGCGCTGCGCGCAGTCGAAGGCCGCCCGCACCATGGCGTCCAGCGCGAAATAGGGCTTCACCTGCGCGTCGTCCACCGCGTAGGCGTGCCGGCGCACCTTTTCCGCCCAGTAGCGCCAGTCCCAGGCTTGCAGCGTACCGGTGTCGCCGGCGGCCCTGCGCTGCGCATCGAGCTGCTCGCGCTCGCGTTGCAGCGCCACTTTCGCGCGCCCGACGACTTCGTCGAGCAGCCCGGCGACCGCCTGCGGCGTGCGCGCCATGCGATCGACCAGCGCGTCGTCGGCATGGCTGGCGTAGCCGTGCAGCCGTGCCTTCTCGTGCCGCAGGCGGAGGATGCGCGCGATCAGGGGGCGGTTGTCGTGTTCTCCCGGATGCGAGCCGCGCGCCACCCAGGCGCGCCAGGCCTGCTCGCGCAGGTCGCGGCGCTCGGAGAAGGTGAGGAAAGGCAGGATGGAGGAACGCGTCAGGGTGATCGCGTGCACATCCCCGAGCCCGCGCTGCCGTGCCGCGGCGAGGGCGGAAGAGCGGACGAACTCCGGCAGTCCCGCGAGTTCGGATTCGCCCCGCAGCTCGAGGGCCCAGCTGGATTCGTCGTGCAGCACGTTCTGGCCGAAGGCGGTCTGGCATGCCGCCAGCTCCGCGGTGATCTCCTGGCAGCGCGCCTGGGCGGCGGGCGGCAGCAGCGCGCCCGTTCGCACGAAGTCGAGGTGCACGCGCTCGAGCAGCCGCAGCTGCTCGGCATCGAGGCCCAGGCGAGCACGGCCCTCGTGCAGCGCGGCGATGCGCCGGAACAGGCCCGCGTGCATGTACACGCTGCTGTAGTGCGCGGCAAGGACGGGCGCGATGCGGCGCTGCACCTCCTGCAGCTCGGGGGAAGTCTCGGATGCGCACAGGTTGTGGAAGACCATGCCGATGCGGTGCAGGCCCGCGGCGCTGCGGTCGAACGCGGCGAGGGTGTTCTCGAAATCGGGCGGCCGGGAGTCGTCGGCGATGGCGTCCAGCGTCTCGCGGTGTTCCTGCATCGCCTGCGCGAACGCAGGCTCGAAGTGCGCCGGGTGGATGTCCGCGAAGGGCGCGAGGCCGTAGGGGGCGGTCCAGGGGGCGAGGAGGGGGTTCGGAGGGCCGCCGGGGGTCATTGGGGGATTCTAGGAGGCGTGAGAGGGGCCCGAACCGCGGCGACGCGCCGCTACGACGTACGACCCATCAACGCCTGCACCGCCGGTCCGATCAGACCCACCCCGGTGATCAACAGCAAGCCGCACACGACCCGCAACACCGTCTCCCGCCGCCAGGCCGGCGGATGCCTGCGCAGCCACCAGGTGATCGCCATCGCCAGCGGCACCGCCAGCGCCGACAGCCACAGCGAGCGGATGCTGAACTGGCCGCTGGCCACCACCATCACCAGCCGGATCACGCCGCCGGCCGCCAGCGATGCCACCAGCGTGTCCCGCACCGCGTCGAGCGTCAGCGGCTGCCGGTAGAACTGGTACACCAGCGGCGGCCCCGACGCGGAAAACAGGCCGCCCAGTACCCCCGACAGCAGGCCGAAGCCGTGGAACGACGCGCGCGAGGAGCGCTCGGCCAGCGGATGCGTTCGCACCAGCACCACGATCGCGCAGCCGATCACCACCAGGCCCAGCAGCAGGCGCAGCGCCATCACGACGTTCGCACTCAGCCAGGCCAGCAGCGCCACGCCGATGGCCACGCCGAAGAAGCTGCCCGTGACGGTCCATCGCATGATCGGCCGGTCCAGCGAATCGTGGGCGCCGCGCAGCGCGACCACGGCGGTGAACAGCGAGATCACCGTCGCCACGTTGGCCACGTCGGCCAGCGGCGCCAGCTCCAGCAGGCCGGTGAGGCCCAGGAGGATCAGGGCGAGGGCGAACCCGGTGATGCTCTGCGCGCAGGTGGCGATGGCCACGCACAGCAGGAAGCCGGCGACTTCCCAGGCGCTCATCGCAAGCGCGTGAGCCGCCGGCGCAGGTGGATGCAGGGCATGGGGAGCGATTATGGCGCGCGCGTGCATCCCTTGAGCGCCGTCAAGGGCGCCCGCCGGGCTGCAGCAACAATGCGGCCAGACCCCAGGAGCCCGCCATGACCGCCGCTGCCGACCTCGACCCCCGCACCCGCGCCCTGCTCGAAGCGGCGATCCTGGCCCCGTCGAGCCACAACACGCAGCCGTGGGTCTTCCGCGTCGACGGCGACGAGATCGCCCTGTACGCGGACCGTACGCGCGCGCTGCCCGTCAACGACACCGAGGACCGCGAACTCACGATCAGCTGCGGCTGCGCCCTGTTCAACCTGCGCGTGGCGGCGGCCGCCGCCGGCCTGCGCGCCGACGTGCGCCTGCAAGCCGATCGCGACGACCCCGACCTGCTGGCGCGCGTGCGGCTGGTCCCCGGCACCGCCGACGCGCACCTGGCGTCCCTGCAGCCCTTCCTCGCCACCCGCCGCACCTGCCGCCAGCGCTTCGACCCGCGTCCGGTGCCGGCGAACGTGCTGGACCACGCCGCCACCGCCTGCGCGCAGGAAGGCGCGACCCTGCGCCCGCTGACCGTGGAAGGCCAGCGGCAGCAGCTTGCACTGCTGGTCGCGGAAGGCGACCGCGCCCAATGGGGTGACCCCCGCTGGCGCCGCGAGCTGGCCGCCTGGCTCCATCCGCGCCGCCGCGGGGACGGGCTGGCGGTGCCGGCGCTCGCGGCCCGCGTCGCCCAGTTCGTGGTGCGCAGCTTCGACATGGGCGACGGCATCGCGGCCAAGGACCGGCAGCTGGCCGACGGCTCGCCGCTGCTGGCGGTGCTCACCACCCCCGGCGACAACGTGGCCAGCTGGATCGCCGCCGGCCAGGCCCTGCAACACATGCTGCTGCAGGCCTGCGCCAGCGGCGTGCAGGCCTCCTTCCTCAACCAGCCGGCCCAGGTCGCGGCCGTGCGCACCCGCCTGCGCGAACTGGTGGGCGGCGTGCCCCAGCTGGTGGTGCGCCTCGGCTACGCGCCTGCGCCAGCGCCGCCCACCGCGCGCAGGCCGCTGGACGAAGTCCTGGCCTGAGCGGCGGCTGCGGCCCGGCTCACTCGCGCACCCCCAGCGTGTTGAGGATGTGCCGCCAGTGGCGCGGCTCCACCGGCGTGATCGAAAGGCGGTTGCCCTTGCGCAGCACGATCAGGTCTTCGAGCGCGGGGTCGGCGCGCAGCTCGGGCAGGGTCAGGTTGCGCGTCTTCTCCAGCACCTGCACGTCCACCAGCAGCCAGCGCGGCGATTCGCGCTTCGACGCGGGGTCGAAGTAGGGCGATTTCGGGTCGAACTGCGTCGGGTCCGGATAGGCCGTGGAGGCCACCCGTGCAATGCCCACGATGCCCGGCTCGGCGCAGCTGGAGTGATAGAACAGCACGCCGTCGCCCACGCGCATGCCGTCGCGCATGAAGTTGCGGGCCTGGTAGTTGCGCACCCCGGTCCACGGCACGGTGGACTTCGGCGCGGCCAGCGCGTCGTCCACCGACACCTCGTCCGGCTCGGACTTCATCAGCCAGTAGTTCATGGCTGACCCGCCAGCACGCGGCGGCCCGCGTAGCCCGCCGGCGCGCCGGGGCGCGTCTCCAGGCGGATGCCTTCGTTCCACTTGGCCATGCGCTCGGAGCGTGCGAACGAGCCGACCTTGAGCTGGCCGG
>DASWUI010000045.1:0-3367 GCA_036401715.1 Ramlibacter sp.
AAAGCTTCCATGCACCAGGGCCGCGATGCGGCGGCTTCCGACGCCTTGGATCCCGGCCGCCGCGGGGATGACGCAACTACCGTCATTCCCGCGGAGGCGGGAACCCAAAGCTTCCATGCACCAGGGCCGCGATGCGGCGGCTTCCGACGCCTTGGATCCCCGCCGCCGCGGGGATGACGCGACTACCGCTTGCGCAGCAGCATGCTCCCGATCGCCAGCCCCAGCGCGAAACAGGCGTACACGTTCACCATCTCCGGCTTGCCGAGCCGGTGTTCGAAGCCGGGCGTGAGCCGCTTCGGCGTCAGCTGGTAGTCCACGAAGCTGGCGACGCCGGCGGCCACCACGGCGCCGGCGAGCGCCGGCAGCGGCTTCTTCGCCTCCTCGCGCCCGCCCCACAGCCTGGCGTGGATCACGCCCCAGAAAACCGCCGACGCGTGGTGAATGAGGTAGCCGGTGGCCGTGTACCGCAGGCTGGGCGCGTCCTGCCGGAACGACCGGTCGCCGAAGATCCAGTGGCTGACCGCGTTGGTGGGGGCCGCGGGAAGGCCGCGGCGATCGCCCGCCAGCACGAGATAGGCGCCGGACAGGAGGCTCGCGAGGCTGCCGGTCACCACGCCCTCGCGCAGGGCTTGTTTCCAGGTCGTCATGCCCGACAGTCTAGGCAGGAGCGCGCGGGCGCGGGGGCCCGGGCTCTCAAAGGGTAACGGACGGCGCCCCGCGCTTGCGCGGGGCTGGCTAGACTGGGCTGGTCCTCGCCATGCGTGTCCTCCTCACCGGTGCCAGCGGCTTCATCGGCCATGCCGTCGCGCAAGCCCTGCGCGAACGCGGCCATGCGGTGGTGCGCGCGATGCGGCACCCCCCGGCGCAAGCGGCCGACACCGTGCAGGTGGATTTCGCGAAGGTGCCGGCCCGCGCGTGGTGGACGCCGCGCCTGGCCGGCATCGACGCCGTGGTCAACGCCGTCGGCATCCTGCGCGAGCAGGGCGGGCAGACGTTCCGCGCGTTGCACTCCGATGCGCCCGCCGAGCTGTTCCGCGCCTGCGCCGACGCCGGCGTCGGCAGCGTGGTGCAGGTGTCGGCGCTGGGCGCCGACGAGACCGCCCGCTCGGCCTACCACCTGAGCAAGAAGGCAGCCGACGACGTGCTGCGCGCGCTGCCGCTGCAGGGTGCCGTGGTGCAGCCTTCGCTGGTGTATGGCCCGGGGGGCACCAGCGCCACCCTGTTCAACAAGCTGGCGGTGGCGCCGCTGCTGCCCTTCCCCGAGGGCGGCCGCATGCTGGTGCAGCCGGTACACCTGGACGATCTCGTTGCGGGCATCGTGCGGCTGGTGGAGGCCCCGCCGCGCTCCATCGCGACGCTTCCCTTCGCCGGTCCCCGGCCCATGGAGCTGCGGGAGTACCTGGGGGAGCTGCGCAGCGCGCTCGGCGAACCGGGGCGCCTGCGCATCGTGCCGGTGCCGGCGCCGCTGTTCCGCGCGGGCGCGGCGGTCGCGGGACACCTGCCCGGCAGCATGCTGGACGCCGACACCGCCGACATGCTGCTGGCCGGCAACGCGACCCAGCGCAATGGCCTGCCGCAGTTGCTGGGACGGCCGCCGCGCGAGCCGCGCGCCTTCGTGCCGCCGCAGGCGCGCGAGCCCGCTCGGCGCGAAGCGGTGCTCGACCTGTGGTTGCCGGTGCTGCGCGTGGCGCTGGCCTTCCTGTGGATCTGGACCGCCATCGTGTCCTTCGGCCTCTATCCGGTGCAGGACAGCTACGCGCTGCTGGCCCGCGTCGGCCTGCATGGCGCGCCGGCCACCGTGGCGCTCTACGGCGCGGCCGGGCTCGACCTGGTGCTGGGGGTGCTCACGCTGGCCGCGCCGGCGCGCTGGCGCCGCTGGGTGTGGCTGGCGCAGCTCGCCCTGATCGGCGGCTACACCGTGCTGATCACCGTGTTCCTGCCCGAGTACTGGCTGCACCCTTACGGCCCGGTCTCCAAGAACGTCCCGATCGTCGCCTTGATCACGCTGCTGTGGGCGCTGGAGCCCCCCGCGGGCAAGGCGGGGCGCGGCTGATGGACTACCTGGTGCTCAAGTGGGTGCACCTCCTGTCTTCCACCATCCTGTTCGGCGCGGGCGTGGGCTCCGCCTTCCACCTGTTCGCCTCCTCCCTGCGGCGGCGCGTCGGGGGCGTGGCGAGCAGCACGCGCAACGTGGTGCTCGCGGACTGGCTGCTCACCACGCCGGCCGCCGTGCTGCAGCCGCTGACCGGCCTGTGGCTGGCGCGGGAGATGGGCCTGCCGTATTCCACGCCCTGGGTGGCGTGGTCGCTGGGGCTCTATGCGGTGGCGATGGCCTGCTGGCTGCCGGTGGTGGCGCTCCAGATCCGCATGAAGAAGGTGGCCGAGGACGCGGAGCGCGCGGGCGCGCCGGTGCCCGCCGTGTACGACCGCATGTTCCACTGGTGGACCGGGCTGGGCTTCGCCGCCTTCTTCCTGTTCCTCCTGATCTTCTGGCTGATGGTGGCCAAGCGCCTGCCATGGGCCGCGTGAGGCTGCATTGAACGAAGAACTGCTGGATTGCCTGATCGTCGGCGGCGGTGCCGCCGGCCTGACCGCCGCGGTGTACATGGGCCGCTACAAGCGCCGCACCGCCTTGCTGGACGACGGCGGCAGCCGCCTCAAGCTGATCCCGCGCACCCGCAACGTGCCGGGGTTCCCGGACGGCATCGAGGGCCCGGACCTGCTGCACCGGCTGCAGCAGCAGGCCGCGCGCTACGGGGTGGTGCCGGTGGAAACGAGGGTGGAGCGCCTGCAGCGGCAGGACGACGGCAGCTTCCGCGCGGAAAGCGCCCAGGGCGCGTGGCACGCCCGCTTCGTGCTGCTGGCCACCGGCGCGCGCGACGTGGAACCGGAGATCGAGGGCATCCGCGAGGCGATCCGGGCGGGCCAGGTGCGCTACTGCCCCATCTGCGACGGCTACGAGACGGAGGGCAAGCGCGTGGCCGTGCTGGGCCGCGCGGGCCACGGCTTGCGCGAGTCGCTGTTCATCGCCAACTGGGCCAACGAGCTGACCTGGCTGGTCATGGCGACGCACCACGAAGTGGACGCCTCCGGGCTCGCGCGCCTGCGCCAGGCCGGCGTGCGCATCGCCGCCAGCCCGCCGCACCGCATCGAATGCGGCGTCGATGGCGCGGGCGTCCGGGTGGAACTGCAGAACGGGCAGGTGCTGGCGTTCGACACCCTCTACCCGGCGCTGGGCCTGCACCATGCCTGCGAACTGGCGACCGCCCTGGGCGCGCGGGCCCGCGAGAACGGGCAGCTGGAGGTCGATTCGCACCAGCAGACCACGGTGGACGGCCTCTACGTCGCGGGCGACGTGGCGGTGGAC
>DASWUI010000046.1:0-3617 GCA_036401715.1 Ramlibacter sp.
TCTATGGCACTCGCTAGGCTCCGCCAGCGCCGGCCCACGGTGGTGGCTTGGGGATGCGCGCTGGTCCTGGCCGGTTGCGCCTCGGGTCCGGACTTCGAGCGGCCGGCTGCGCCGTCGGCGGCGAACTACACGCCCGCCACGGTCACGGATCGGACGGCATCCGCGCCCGTGCCGCTCGGGGCCGCGCAGCGCCTGGATCCCGGCGCCGAGATCGAGGAACAGTGGTGGCGCAGCCTCGGCTCGCCCAGGCTCGACGCGCTGGTCGAGCGGGCGCAGCGGAACAGCCCCACGCTCGCCTCCGCGCGGGCGACGTTGGCACAGGCCAGGGAGCTGCACGCCGCAAGGGCCGGCTCCAGCCTCTATCCGCAAGTCGAGGGGGGTCTTTCCGCGCAAAGGCAACGCGCCAGCCCGACGACCTTCGGCTCCTCCGCGGGCGCGCAGGAGTTCGGCGTGTACAACGCGTCGATCGCGGTGAGCTACCAGCTGGACCTGGCGGGCGGAAACCGCCGCGCCCTCGAGGCATTGGCGGCACGCGCGGACTACCGCCGCTACGAGCTGGACGCCGCGAAGCTGGCGTTGAGCGGAAACGTGGCGGTGACCGCGATCGCCCAGGCGCGACTGGCGGACCAGATCGCCTACACGCGGGACATCGTCACCGCGCAGGAGGAGCAGTTCCACCTGGCCGGGCAGCGGGTGCGCCTCGGACACGCAGCCCCGAACGAGGCGCTCGCGGTGCAGGCACAGCTGGAAAAAACCCGGGCCGACTTGCACCTGCTGCGCAAGGAGCATCAGCACAAGCAGCATCTCCTCGCCACGCTGGTCGGCGCGGAACCGGGCGAGGGCGGCCTGCCGCAATTCACGCTGGACGATTTCGCGCTTCCCGCGGTCCTGCCGATCCTGCTGCCATCGGAGTTGGTCCGGCGGCGCCCGGACATCCGCGGCGCAGAGGCCCTGCTCAAGGCTGCCAATGCCGAGTACGGCGTGGCTGTCGCGGCCCTGTACCCGCAGGTGACCCTCAGTGCCAACGCAGGTTCTCAGGCGCTGACGGCGGCAGCGCTGTTCGGAAGCGGGTCCGCCGTGTGGGGGCTGGTCGCGCAACTGACGCAGCCGCTGTTCAAGCCTGGCCTTGCCGCCGAGAAGCGCGCCGCACTGGCGGCATTCGACGCGGCTGCGGCCAACTACCAGTCCGTGGTGCTCGACTCGCTGCGTGGGGTTGCGGATGTCCTGCGTTCCGTCGAACAGGATGCGCAGGCCCTGCAGTCCCAGGCGACGTCAGCCGCCGCCGCCCATGCTTCCCTGCGCCTGGCGCAGCAACGCCATGTGCTTGGTGCGGCGAGTTATCTGGAGGTTCTCGACGCCTTTCGGGAAGCGCAACAGTCCAGCATGCTTCTCGCCGCCGCGCAGGCGCGGCGCCTGCAGGACACCGTTTCGCTCTACGTCGCACTTGGCGGCGCGCCGGCGGAGGAACTCCAGCGACCGAGTTCGCAAGGACCGCGCTCCCGTGCAAGGCAACTCTGATCCCCAGGCGCGGATTCTCGTGCTCACCGTGCAGCAGATCCGGGCCTTGCTGGTGCGAACGTCGCGTCTGCCCGAAGACTGCGAGATCGCGCTGGGCTTCCTCGCGACGAGCCATGCCCGAAGCCGCAGCCAGCGGCCACGCGCTCAACCCTGCGGACTCTCCGCCATCCGCCCGCAGTACTTCTGCAGTTCGTCCGGCAGATCGACGGGGCATTCCCCGCACGCGCGGTTGCCGGGCACGGCATGGTCGATGAACTTCGGGTAGGGCAGGTTGAGCGACGCCATGATGCTGGTGAACTCTTCCAGCGTCTTGCCGTTGCCGAGCCTGGGATTGCGGGCCTTCTCCTGCGCGACCGACGAGACGTGCCGGCCCGCGTAGTCATGGGCCGGATAGACCAGCGTCTCGTCCGGAAGGGCGAAGAGCTTGTGCGTGACGCTGTCGTAGAGGACGCGCGCGTCCCCGTTCTGGAAATCGGTTCGCCCGCACCCATCGATCAGGAGCGCATCGCCCGTGAACACCCGCTCTCCGAGCACGTAGGCGAAGTGGCCGTCGGTGTGGCCCGGCGTGTGCAGGCCGCGGATGTGCAACGAACCGGCCTGGACGGGCTTGTCCTCCTCCACGCCCAGGTCCACGCAGGGCAGCCGGTCGATCGCCGGCGCGGCGATCAGGCTGCCCGTTCGCTTCTTCAGTTCGCGCGCGGAGGTGATGTGGTCGGCGTGGATGTGCGTGTCCAGCGTGTAGCGCAGTCGCAGGCCCAGTTCCTGCAAGACCTGCAAGTCCCGGTCCATGGCGTTCACCACCGGGTCGATCAGGACCGCCAGGCCGGTGTCTTCACAGCCCAGGAGATAGGTATAGGTGCTGGAGACGGGTTCGAAGAGTTGCTTGAAGATCACGTTCGGCTCCAGGGTGGTTGCGGCGTGGCGAAGCCTGGAAGCATCATTCGCGCTCCTTGGCCATGCGGTACAGCGCCGCCGAGCGGCGCCCCGTTCGGCAAAAGGCGAGCATCGGCCGGGGCAGTGCGTCCACCGCATCCGACATCCGCTTCGCATCGGCCGCCGTGTGCCCCGCGGGCGGCACGGGCACGTAGCGGTACTCCAGGCCGGCCGCACGGGCAGCCGCTTCGAGCTGCGCGCTTTCGGGCTGGCCCGCGCCGCCTTCGCCATCGGGGCGGTTGTTGATCACGCTGCGCAGCCCGGCCTCGGCGAGGGCGGGCATGTCCTCGGGCCTCAGCTGGGCGGCGACGTACACGCCCTTGTCGATCGCTTCGGCCGCGATCGCGGCAGGGTGGCTGTCCATGGCTTACCTCGCTTGCGTGGAGGGCGGGGCGAGGCGCCTGCGCTCCATGATTTCGTAGAGGCCCATGCCGGCCAGCATCGCGCCGACGAACACGAGCGCCTTGAGTTCGCCCATGCCGAGCGCCGTCAGCGCCGGGCCGGGACAGAAGCCTGCCAGGCCCCAGCCGACGCCGAACGTCGCGTTGCCGAGGACGAGGCGGCGATCGATGTGGCGCGCCACCGGCAGGCGCATGGGTGCCCGCAGCAGGGAAGTTTCCCTCCGGCGCGCACGCGCGAACGCCACCGACCCGACGGCGATGGCGCCCAGCATCACCAATGCGAGCGATGGGTCCCACGCGCCCGCGAGGTCCAGGAAAGCCAGCACCTTGGCGGGATCCGCCATGCCGGACACGATCAGGCCGATTCCGAAGAGGATCCCGACGAGGAGGGAAGAGAAGGCGAGCATGCGCAAGCTCCTCAGGAACCGGCCAGGTGCCGAAGCACGAACACCGTCGCGAACCCGGCCGCCATGAAGGTCAGGGTGGCCGTCAGCGAGCGCGGCGAGCGCCGCGACAGCCCGCACACCCCGTGTCCGCTGGTGCAGCCGGAGCCGTAGCGCGTACCGATGCCCACCAGCAGGCCGGCGAGCAGCAGCATGCCGGTGGAAGCATCGATGCGCAGGTCCGGCAGGGGCTCGAACAGCTGGTAGATGAAGGGCGAAAGCACCAGTCCCGCCACGAAGGTGGCGCGCCAGGACACGTCGCCGGGCTGCGGCTGCAGCAGCCCGCCGACGATTCCGCTGATGCCGGCGATGCGGCCATTGA
>DASWUI010000047.1:0-1860 GCA_036401715.1 Ramlibacter sp.
CCGAAGGTGGCGGGCCAGTCCTGCATGGACGGCAGGTTGATGGTCATCGCCAGCAGTCCGAAGGCGAGCTGGGCGATGAGGTTGGCGGTGAGCCAGCCGGTGGGAGAGAGCAGGAGAGTCAGGCGCGCTTCGATTCGATCAGTTTCACCAGGGCCCACAGGACGCGGTTGGCCGGGGTCGCCACGCCCAGGGCCTGCCCGCGCCGCACCACGTAGCCGTTGAGGAAGTCGATCTCCGTCGGCTTGCCGCGCGCGAGGTCCTGCGCGGTGGACGAGTACTGCGAAGGCATGCTCTCGACCAGCTTGCGCGCGGCGGCGTGTGCGTCCGCCGGCACCTGCACGCCGTCGGCCCTGGCGACAGCCAGGCATTCGTCCACCACGTCCCGCATCACGTCCCAGATGCCCTCGCCCTTCACGTTCTCGCCGTAAGGCCGCTGCGCGATCGCGGAGATGGCGTTGTAGGCGCAGTTGAGGATCAGCTTGAGCCACAGCGCACCCCGCACATTGGGCGAGATGTCCGTGGGCACGCCCGCCTCGCGCAGCGCCTGGGCGACCCGTTCGCTGGCCGCCGCGGGCTCGATGACCAGCTCCCCGCGCCCGTGGTGCTTCAGGTGGCCGGGGCCCGCCATCTCGGTGGCCACGTACACGACGGCCGCGGCCACCGCGTGTTCCGGCAGCACGGTACGCAGGCGGTCCGCGTTGTCCACGCCGTTCTGCAGGCACAGCACCAGCGTGTCGGGCCGCAGGAAGGGCTTCAGCGCACGCCCGGCCGACTCGGTATCCATGGACTTGACGCAGAACAGCACGAGGTCCGCGTCCCTGGCGCCGCTGGCGTCCGCCACGGCATCCACCCGCACGTGCTCGTCGAAGCTCCGGGTCTCCATGCGCAGCCCGTCGCGCCGGATCGCCTCCACGTGCTGCGGCCGGGCGATCAAGGTCACCGCGTGGCCGGCGCGCGCGAGCATGCCGCCGAAGTAGCAGCCGACGGCGCCGGCGCCCATGACGGCGACCTTCAGGGATGGGGATGCGGACATCGGCGGATTCCTTGCTGTGGGACCGCCATTCTAGGAAGGGATAATGACCCGCCATGTCCTACGTGGATCTCTCCCGCGACGCCGCGGCCATGCGCCGCATCTTCCTCTCGCTCGGGCTGGCCGGGCAGGACGAGGAGGTGCGCGCGACCGCCCTGGCCGGCGGCGTGTCCTCGGGCATCTACCGGGTCGACCTGCGCTCCGGCAGCTACTGCGTCAAGCAGGCGCTGCCGCAGCTCAAGGTGGCCAAGGTCTGGAAGGTGCCCGTGGAGCGGGTGTTCTCGGAGATCGGCTACCTGCAGGTGGTGGACCGGATCGCGCCGGGGCACGTGCCGCGCGTGCTGGGAACGGACGAAGCCAGCAAGAGTTTCGTCATGCCCTTCCTCGGGCCGGAGTACCGCAACTGGAAGGCCGACCTGCTGGCCGGCAGCGTCGATGCCGATGTCGCCCGTGCCGTCGGTGAACTGCTGGGCCGCATCCATGCCGCGACCGCGGACGACGCGCAGCTGGCGGCGCGCTTCGCCACGGACGACAACTTCCACGCGCTGCGACTGGAGCCTTACCTGGTGGAGACCGCGCGGGTGCACCCTGCGCTGGCCGAGGGCCTGCTGGCAACCGTGCGGCGCACGGCCTCCACGCGCCGCGTGCTGGTGCACGGCGACGTCAGCCCGAAGAACATCCTGGTCGGGCCGCACGGGCCGGTCCTGCTGGACGCCGAGTGCGCCTGGTTCGGCGACCCTGCCTTCGACCTGGCCTTCTGCCTCAACCATTTCCTGCTCAAGGCGGCGCACCTGCCCGCACGCACGGGCGAACTGCTGGAGTCCCTGCGC
>DASWUI010000048.1:0-5502 GCA_036401715.1 Ramlibacter sp.
CGACGGCCAAGCGCAGCTGGATGGGCCCGATCGCGGGCCTGGCGGCCGGCCTGGGCATCGCGGCCCTCGCCTCGCACTTCGGTTTCGGCGAAGCGCTGGCCAACATGCTGACGATCGCGCTGGTGGTGATGGCGGTGCTGATGGTGGTCGGCTTCGTGCTGCGCAAGCGCGCGGCGGCCCAGGGCGGTGCCATGGCCGGTGCGGGCGCGGGCGGCATGGGCGGCGTGTTCCGGCAGCCGGGCGCGCAGGACGTGGCCTATCGCAACGTGCAGCCGGAGTCGCCCGCTTCCGGCGGGTCCTTGATCGGCTCGCGCCTGGGGGGCAACGCAACGCCCTGGGCCCCTGCCGCCGCGGGGGTGACGGGAAGCATTCCGGCCGATTTCGACACCGCTGCCTTCGAGCGCACGGCGCGCGACCAGTTCATGGCGCTGCAGGCCGCCAACGATGCGCGCGACCTCGACCGGCTGCGTGACTACCTGTCGGCCGAGATGTTCGAGATCGTGCAGGGCGAGATCGCCGAGCGCGGCGATGCGCCGCAGAAGACCGAGGTGTTCGGCCTGAACGCGCAGGTGCTGGACGTCGCGGAAGAAGGCGGGCAGTACGTGGTGAGCGTGCGCTTCACCGGCAGCATCCGCGAGCAGCACGGCGCGGTGCCGGAAGACCTGAACGAGGTGTGGCACCTGGCCAAGCCGAAGAGCGGCTTCGGCGGATGGGTGATCGCGGGGATCCAGCAGGTTTCCTGACCGCCGGGCGGAGGGGTGGCGGGGCTGCCCCTCACCCCGGGCCCTCTCCCTAAGGGGAGAGGGAGAAAGACAAGAGGGCCGGGGTGAGGGCGCCCGCCCGCTACCGCGCAGCCGGCACCAGCTGCTGCACCAGCGGATGGTGGATGCGCCGCTCCGCCGTGATCAGGTGGAAGTGCTCCATCACCTCCGGCGTTTCGCCCAGCAGCTTCACCTTCCTGTCCTGCAGCAGTTCCTCGTGCGACCAGCGCGAGGCGGGGAAGGCGCCCATGCCGTTGCGGCCGAAGGCCGCGAGCAGGGCGCTGTCCTCGAACTCGCCGGCGATGCGCGGGCGCAGGTGATGGCGTTCGAACCACTGGTCCAGCCGCGCGCGCACCGCCGCATGGTGCGTCGGCAGCAGCACCGGCAGTTCAGCGAGGCATTCGGGAAAGGGCTTGCGGCACTTGCGCGCGACCTCCACCGGCGCGAACCAGGCCATGGGCGCGTCGCCCAGCTTGTGGCCGTACAGGCGCAGGTTGGGGTTGGGCGGCGCCGGGTGATCGGATAGAACTGCGTCCAGGCGGTGCAGGGCGAGGTCGGCGAGCAGGCGCTCGAATTCGTCCTCGTGGCACAGCAGGCGCACACGCGGGTCGTGCAGGACGGGCTGCAGCAGGTGGCGCACGACCAGCTTGGGCAGGCCGTCGGAGATGCCGACCGCCAGGCGCAGGCCTTGCCCAGTGGCGGCGTCGCGCACGGCCGCGGGAATCTGTTCGCCGATCTGGAAGACCTGGTCGGCCAGGGCCATGGCGGCGGCGCCGGCGTCGGTGAGGGCGATGCCGCGGCCGGCGGGCTTGAAGAGCGAGTGGCCGAGGGATTGCTCCAGCGCGCGCACCTGGGCGCTGACCGTCTGCACCGCCATGTCCAGGCGGGCGGCGGCGCGGGACATGCCGCCTTCCTTGGCGACGACCCAGAAGTAGTAGAGGTGGCGATAGTTGAGGGGGGTGGTCACGAGGGTGGAGTGTGCCTCGGGAGCGCCCCCACCCCAAGCCTCCCCCAGAGGGGAGGGAGCAAGTGAACGAAGACTGCAAAGGAAACGACGATGATGACTGCGACGCCCATGATGTGGGCCCTGTTCGGCGCCTTCGTGGTGGTGGCGCTGGTGGTGGACTTCGTGACGCTCAATCGCCAGGGCGCGCACACCGTGTCCATGCGCGAGGCCGGCATCTGGTCGGCCGTGTGGGTGGCCGTGTCGCTGGTGTTCGTCGGCTGGATGTACTGGTACCTGGGCGGCACTTCGGGCGACGCCGCGCGGCAGGAGCTCGCGGCGGACAAGTCGCTGGAGTACATCACCGGCTACCTGGTGGAGAAGGCGCTGGCGGTGGACAACATCTTCGTCTTCCTGATGCTGTTCACCTACTTCGGCGTGCCGCCGGCCTTCCAGAAGCGGGTGCTGATGATCGGCATCATCGGCTCGCTGGTGCTGCGCGCCGTGATGATCTTCGTGGGCACCTGGCTGATCGCGCAGTTCCACTGGATCCTCTACGTCTTCGGTGCCTTCCTCGTGTTCACCGGCATCAAGATGTGGTGGGCCGCGGGGCAGGAGCCGGACCTGGCAAACAACCCGCTGCTGCGCTGGATCAACAGGCACATGAAGGTGGCGCCCGGCTTCGACGGCGAGCGCCTGTTCACCCACGTGGACGGCGTGCGCATGGCCACGCCGCTGCTGGTGGTGGTGCTGCTGATCGGCGTGGTGGACGTGATCTTCGCGGTGGACTCGATCCCGGCGATCTTCGCCATCACCACCGATCCCTTCATCGTGCTCACGTCCAACGTGTTCGCCATCCTGGGCCTGCGCGCCATGTACTTCCTGCTGGCGGGCATGCACGAGCGCTTCCACCTGCTCTCGTACGGGCTGGCGATCGTGCTGGTGCTGATCGGCGCCAAGATGCTGCTGATCGACATCTACAAGGTGCCGGTGGCGTGGTCGCTCGGGGCGACGGTGGCGGTGCTGGCCGCGACGATGCTGCTGTCCCTGAAGTTCCCGGCGAAGGCCGGGGCGTCCGCCACGGCCTACCCGTTCGCGGGCAAGCGCAGGGAGCGCAGCGGCCAGGAGGGCGGTTAAGGCGCCTCGGTCCCGGCTCGATCGGCGGGGACGCGATGCTGGACGCGCGGCGCGCATCGCGCAAGCACTTTGTGGCCGGCGTCGCCTGCGAGCGACACGCCGCGCGGCGGCGAAAATTTTTTTTCGCCGGACAAGCCTGTGGATGGTTCCGGCACAACTGGAGCCTTATCCACAGCGGCGGGCGCAGCCCCCGGGTTGTCCCAGTTTGCAGGACAGCACCGACGCAGTGCTGCGCACAGTGGTCGAGCACGCGCAAGTGCTTGACCGCAAAGGCGGAAAAGGCGGTTGTCCACACCGCGCGGCGGCCCTTAGCTACTACGACTACCTTGAACATGAACTTCCATAAGACAACCGTGGACACCCGGACGGCCGCGGGCGGCGGCGGGACTTGGGGGCGCTGCGGCGATCGCGTAGAGTCCGCCGCTTGAGTGAAACGGAGGGATCGCGATGGGCGCACTTGTGCTGGGGCTGGTTCTGTTCCTGGGCCTGCATTCGACGCGCATCTTTGCCGAGGGCTGGCGCACGGCGACCATGGAGAGCTTCGGGGAGAAGGAGTACAAGCTGCTGTACTCCGTGCTGTCGATCGCCGGCTTCGTGCTGCTGGTGTGGGGCTACGGCCTGGCGCGCCACGAGCCCGTGATCCTGTGGAACCAGCCGCCCGTGTGGACGCGGCACCTCGCGTCGCTGCTGACGATGGCCGCCTTCGTGCTGCTGGCGGCGGCCTACGTGCCCGGCAACCTGGTCAAGGCGAAGCTGCGCCACCCGATGATCCTGGGCGTGAAGCTCTGGGCTTTCGCGCACCTGCTGTCGAACAACACGCTGGCCGACGTGGTGCTGTTCGGCAGCTTCCTGCTGTGGGCGGTGCTGGACTTCCGCGCGGCGCGCAAGCGCGATCGCTCGCTGGCCACCGTGTACACGGCCGGTCCGATGTCGCGCACGGTCATCACGGTGGTTGCGGGCGTGCTGGCCTGGGCCGTGTTCGCGATGTGGGCGCACCGCGTGTTGATCGGGGTGAGCCCGCTGGGGGTCTAGCAGCCCAGGCGGGCCTGCTCGCCGCGCGCCTCGCGCCTGCGCGCTTCCAGCCAGGCCTGGTCGCCGCCCGAGGGGGCCAGGCTGGCCTTCAGGTCGATGCGGCGGACCTGCAGCGCGATGTCCGCGCAGACCTGCTGCCGCAGGGCGGCTGCCGGTGGCGCGGGAGGCGCGGCGTTCGGCGCCAGGATGATGCTTTGCGCATGGGCGCCCGGGGCACAGTTTCCGTCGGAGTAGCTGGTGACGCCCTGCTCGACGCACTTGGTCACCATCTGCAGGCGTTCCGGTGGCGCGACCGGCAGTGGCGGCTGCGGGATGACGGCGGCGGCGACGACCTCCACGGCCAGGGCCTGCGGGTGCAGGAGGGCGGGCAGGCCGTCGTAGGCGGTGTACGCCACGTAGGCGACCGCGCCCCAGGCGAGCATGGCCCAGGGGCGCACGATGCGGGCGGCTTCGCGCGACGCGGAGCGCGGCAGGCCAGGGCCGGCGGCCTCGATCAGGGCAAGCTGCAAGTGAGTCCCCTTCATCCGTTGTCGAGGACACTCTAAGCGCGCAGCGCCGCCCCGTCCCGTAACAAGTGTGTGGGGACGCTTGCTCAGCGGCGTGCGGATCCGCTGCTGCGGCCTCTTCCGGCCTGCGGACTGGCGTTATGTACATGACCGGGGCCGGGAGGAAGACCTGATGCAGGTCAAGGGCGATAGGTGTCGCGGTTTCCCGCGCCCACCGGCGACCTACAGTGGTGCCTCCCACCACTCTGGAGGTCCGCCATGGCACCTGTGAATGCGCTCTCGCACGTCTCCCTGGGCACCAACGACTTCCCGAGCGCCAGACGCTTCTACGACGCGGTGCTCGGCGCGCTCGAGATCCGCTGCCTGATGGAGTTCGACGAAGGCGCCGGCTACGGCCGCGAGTTCCCGGAGTTCTGGGTGCAGCTGCCCTTCGACGGCGCCGCGGCCAATCCGGGCAACGGCGTGCACGTGTGCTTCAACGCGCTGTCGCAGGCGCAGGTGGATGCGTTCCACCGGAAGGCCATCGAGATGGGCGCCGAGGACGAAGGCAAGCCGGGATTCCGCAAGGAGTACACGGAGAACTATTACGCGGCCTTCGTGCGCGACCTGGACGGACACAAGATCGAGGCGATGTGCTTCGTGAAGAAGGGATGAGGTAGCGCTGCCGGGGGAACAGCCCCACAGCAAGTCAAGGGATGTCCGACAGCCACCGCCGGGGGCCCTTCACAGAATGGGGTCCAACAGACGGAGGACTCCTATGGATGAACTCAAGGCGCCGCGGCCGCTGGCCGTGGTGACGGGTGCCTCGTCGGGCATCGGCTACCACCTGGCGCTGTGCGCCGCCGAACATGGCTTCGACCTCGTGGTCGCGGCCGATACGCCGCTGGCCGACGCCGTCCTGGACTTCGAGTCCATGGGCGCGAAGGTGCAGGCCGTGCAGTGCGACCTGGCCACCACCGAAGGCGTGATGCACCTGATCCAGGCGATCGGGCAGCGCGAGGTCGATGCGCTGATGGCCAACGCCGGCCACGGCCTCTCCGGCTCGTTCCTTGCGCAGGACTTCGGCGACGTCCTGCACGTGATCAACACCAACGTCACCGGCACGCTGCACCTGATCCAGCAC
>DASWUI010000049.1:0-4156 GCA_036401715.1 Ramlibacter sp.
GGCCTATCCCGGCACGGGCTGAGGCGGTCGCGCGCGGCCGTTCCCGGTGCGGGAAAAGCGCCTCGGCAGGGAGGGAATTGACGGGCATCAAGCTTCCTTCACGCACAGATCCTATCGTTGCGGCATGAACCGCTTCCTCCATTTCACCGCATCCCTGGCCGTCGCCGTGCTGCTGCCGCTGGCTTCGCACGCCGCCGGCGCGCTGGGGCCCGCCGCACTGCGCGCGCACCACGCCGCCCTGGCGCCGCAGCTGGCCAACAACGTCTTCGGCGGCCCGCTGGTGCTGCAGTCCGAGGAAGTCTCGCGCCGCATCGAAGGCGACGTCTATGCCGTCATCGAGCACCCGTTCAGCGCCGTGTCGGCGGCCCTGAAAGACGCGGGGCAGTGGTGCGAGATCCTGATCCTGCACCTGAACACGAAGTATTGCCGCCGCTCGGGCGACGAGGGCAACACGCGGGTGGAAGTGCGCGTGGGCAAGAAGCATCCCCAGTCCGTGAAGGCCGCATCCCTGCTGGCCTTCACCTGGCGCCCGCCGCGCGTGCAGCCCGACTACGTCTCCGTGCAGATGGACGCGGCCGACGGCCCCTACGACACGCGCGACTACCGGCTGCTCGCCGAGGCCGTGCCGCTGGAGGGTGGCCGCACCTTCCTTCACATGGGCTATGCCTTGAGCTACGGGGGCGCCAGCGATTTCGCGATGCAGCTCTACCTGGGCACGATCGGCCGCGACAAGGTGGGCTTCACCCGGGTCAAGGCGCCGCGCGCCGACGACGAAGGCTTCGTGGGGGGCATGCGCGGGGTGGTCGAGCGCAACACCATGCGCTACTACCTCGCCATCGACGCCTACCTCGATTCGCTCTCGGCGCCTGCCGCCGAGCAGCTGGAAAGGCGGCTGCAGGGCTGGTTCGACGCCACCGAGAAATATCCCCGGCAGCTGCACGAGGTGGAGCGCGACGCCTACCTGCGCATGAAGCGCGACGAGGTGCAGCGGCAAAGCGCGGCCCGCCAGGCGGAATAGGGGCTGGTTGACGAAAGTCAACTCGCACCGGCTGACGGCGGGAATACTGCTTCCAGGATCTGATCGGTTTCAGTTCCCTAGTGAGAAGAGTCACTTTCGTTACCACCCCGGAGGTATGCCATGAAGAAATCCCTGTTGACCCTGAGCGTCGCCCTCGCTTCCCTGTTCGCCGCCAGCGCTTTCGCGCAGAAGGACGTGCCGGGCGAGGCCCGCGCCGCCCCCAGCGCCAAGACGACGCCGGCCGAGAAGGCCGAAGCCAAGGCCGCCCGCAAGGCCGAAGGCGCCGCTGCCGCCAAGATCGACCAGCCGGGCGAAAAGCCGAGCAGCGCCGGCGCGGCCAAGGCGGCTTCCAAGACCGAAAAGCAGAGCGCCAGGGCCAAGCGCAAGGCGGCCGGCGCCGAGGCCTCCAAGGCCAAGAAGGACGCCACCGCTGCCGGCGGCCCGGCTTCCTGATCGCTTCCTCGCGGAAGGCGAAGCGGACCTGCGGGTCCGCTTTTTTTTTCCTGCCGCGCCGCTGCAGGGGCGCTCAGCGCGCGGGCAGGACGCAGGCACGCTCCTGCGCGTCCAGCGGCTCGCCGGCGCTGCGCAGCTTCTCCAGCACGGCGAGGTCCGCCTCGGATGCGTCGCCCCGGCGCGAGCGCAGCCGCTCCTGCAGCACCTCGAGCGGCGCTTCGCAGTGCAGGATGGCGAAGGGCACGCCCAGCGATCCGGCCAGCGCCCGCGCCTGCGCGCGCTCCTCGTGCTTCAGGAAGGCCGCGTCGAGCACGACCGGCCAGCCGGCCAGCAGCGCCTGGCGCGCCAGCGTGAACAGCCGCTCGTAGGTGCGGCGGGTCGCGTCCGACGTGTAGATCTCCAGGCCATGCTCGCGCGAAGCCGCCAGCATCTCCAGCCCGTACAGGCGCTTGCGCTCCACGTCGGAGCGGATGCGGATGGCGCCTTCCTGCTCCAGCAGGGCCTGCGAGGCGAAAGTCTTGCCGGAGCCGGGCAGGCCGTGCGTGACGACCAGGCGCGGCGCGGCGGACCGGCTCCAGGCCAGGGCCTGGCCCGCGTAGCGCCGCGCCACATCGCCCCCAGGGGCGCGCAGGTGTTCCACCGTGGCGCGCACCAGCGCACGATACGCCAGGCACAGGCGCAGGCCGGGCAGGCCCTCGTACTCGCCGGTGCGCTCCAGCCAGGCGTTGATGAACCGCCAGGCCAGGGCGGCGTGGCCGCGGGCGGCCAGGTCCATCTGCGTGAAGGCCACGTCCTCGATCACGTCGATGCAGCGCAGGCTGTCGTCGAACTCGATGCAGTCGAAGGCTGCCACTTCGCCGTCGAGCTCCAGGAGGTTGGCCAGGTGCAGGTCGCCGTGGCATTCGCGCGCGTGCCCGGCGGCACGCCGCTCCTGCCACAGGGGCGTCACCCGCGCGGCCTCGGCGGCGAGCCAGGAGCCGAGGGCATCGCGCTCGCCAGGGCCCAGCAGCCCGGCGCATCCTTCCAGCGCCGCGAACGCCCGCTCGCGCAGCCCCGGCCCGGCCGCCGTAGGCGCCACCGGTGCCGAGACGTGGAAGGCGGCGAGCCGCTGCGCGAGCCGGTCCGCGTCCGCCGGGGCCAGCGAGCCGGCGGCTGCGCGTTCGCTGAACAGCGCGCCGTCGGGGAACCGGCGCATGCGCACGGCGTAGTCGAGCACCGCGCCGTCGCCGTCGAACTCCGGCGCGTCGGCGCTGCCGGTCACGCGCGACACGCCCAGGTAGACCGACGGTGCCAGCCGACGGTTCAGGCGCACTTCCTCCTCGCAGAAGTGCAGGCGCCGCTCGCGCGTGGAGTAGTCCAGGAAGGGCAGCCGCACGGGCTTCTTCAGCTTGTACGCCAGTTGCGGCAGCAGCAGCACCCAGGAAATGTGCGTCTCGACGACGCGCGCCTGCAGCCGCCGCGCCAGCCTGTCCACGAGGGCCGCGGAGGACGCCGGGGAATCGGGAGCCATGGCGCATTGTGCGTGGGCACCGTGCGGACGACTGTTGATACGGGTCAATCGGCCCCCCGCGGCCGCGGTCTATCTTGTTTGCACGTTTTTCGCAGAAGGCACCCCATCATGAAACCCAACTGGATCCTCGTCGCCAACGCCACCGAAGCCCGCATCCTGCAGCAGGAGTCCGGCTCCCCGCTGGTGGTCTTGCAGGCTTTCCACCACCCCGCCAGCCGCGCGCGCAGCAGCGAGCTCGGTGACGACAAGGCCGGACGCGAGCTGAGCGGCCGCGGCTTCGGCGGCGCGGCCTTCGAGCCCCGCGTGGACGCGCAGACCAAGGAGCACCTGCACTTCGCGCGCGAGCTGGCCGACGCGCTGGAGGCCGCGGCGCGCCAGGGCAGCTACGGCTCGCTGGCCATCCATGCGTCCAGCCCCTTCCTGGGCGAGCTGAAGCACGCCCTGGGCGACGGCACGCGCCGGCTCCTCACCGCCACGCACGACGTCGACCTCACGAGCTTCGGCGTGCAGGAGATCGAGCAGCGGCTGCAGCCCACGGCCGCGCGCTGAGCCTCAGCGCTTGCGCGCCTCGACGCGCTTGCCCTCGGCCACCGCGGGCGGCGGATAGACGATCACCGTCTGCCCCGCCTGCAGTCCCGAGCGCACCCAGGCTTCGCTGCCGTTGCGCCCGCCGAGTTCGACGGGCTGCAGCTTCGCCTTCCCCTTGTCGACCACGTACACGCCGGTTCCGCCGTCGCCGATGGGGAACAGCGCGCCGACCGGCGCCAGCAGCGCCTGGTCCACGCTCTGCGTGATGACCCGCAGCGTCACCCGGTAGCCGTCGCCCATGGCCTGCCAGCCGGCCGGCGGCGTGTCCAGGTCGACGATCACCTTGACCCGCTGCTCCTCGATACCCAGCGCGGATACCTTCGTGAAGGCCGCCGGCTCCACGCGCCGCACGCGTCCTTCCACCGGCGGGCCGCCCCAGCGCTCGACCACCGCGCGCCGCCCCGGCTGCGCCTGCACGGCATCGGTGGTCAGCAGCTCGGCGATGACTTCCATGCGGGCCGGGTCGCCCACGTCCAGCAGCGGCGTGCCCGCGGGCACGGTGCCTTCGCTCGCCTGCGCGACCTTCAGCACCACGCCCGCCACCGGGGACTTCACGTTCAGCGGCTTGCCCGCCTGCGCGCCGGTCG
>DASWUI010000050.1:0-1894 GCA_036401715.1 Ramlibacter sp.
AACACGCTCTGCTTGAACTGCAGCATGTCGGCCGGCGACAGGTCGTGCGCCACCAGCACCAGCGGCACGTCCACGCTGTCGTCCAGCAGCAGGTCCTGCTGCGTCTTGCGGCGCTGCGCCGGCTGCTGCACCGGCGACGGAATGCCCTTCATGTAGCGCAGGATGCGCTCGGCCACCTGCTCGAGGTCGGCCTTGCGCTCGCGCAGGTACTCGTCCTCCATGTCGTCGAACTGGCGCGACAGCACTTCCAGCTGCGTCGTGAGCGCCCATTCGGCGTTGTACAGGCGGTCGGTGATCCAGTGCTTGATGCCGCTGATCAGCTCCTCGTCCTGCAGCAGCATGAGGTGCACGTCCAGCAGCGCCGACAGCTCGTGCGGCGCTTCCTTGGGGCCCATCGTGGAGATGGTCTGCTGCAGGCGCTGGATCTCCTCGACCACCGCGTTGCGCCCGGCGCGGATGCGCTCGATCTCGGCTTCGACCTGCGAGGGCTGGATGAAATAGTGGACCACGTCGGCGCGGCCCGAGCCCATGACGACGGCGCGCCCGATGGCGATGCCACGGGCGACCGCGATGCCATGGACGGAGAAGGTCATTCCCCTTCCCCGAACTTGTCGTCGATCAGTGCGACCAGCGCGTCCATCGCCTCCTGCTCCTTGTCGCCGTGGGTCTCCAGCGTGACCTCGGTCCCGAGCCCCGCCGCCAGCATCATCACGCCCATGATGCTCTTGGCGTTGACGCGCCGCTCCCCGCGGCTGATCCACACCTCGCAGGGATAGCTGCCGGCCAGCTTGGTGAGCTTGGCCGAGGCCCGCGCGTGCAGTCCCAGCTTATTGCTGATGGTCGTGTTCTTCTTGATCATGGTTGCGTCGGGGCTGGTTCTGCGGCGCGGTCACGGCCACCTGCATCACGCCCTGCGTGCCGCCGACGACGGCGCGGGATACCAGCGTGTCGAGCGACTCGTGCCGGTAGCTCACGGCGCGCAGCAGCATGGGCAGGTTGACCCCGGTGATGAGGCGGGACGACACGCCGTCCACCAGTTTCTGCGCCACGTTGCTGGGCGTCGCGCCGAAGATGTCGGCCAGCACGAGCACGCCCTGCACCTGCGGCTGCGCGGTGAGCTGGTCCAGTGCGATGCGCGCCGAACCGAGCGTCTCCTCGGGCGACAGGTTCGGCTGCACGTCGATCGCCACCACGCTGGTCCCGCAGTCGGGAAAGACGTGCAGGGCGCACTGCCGCAAGGCATTGGCCAGCGGCGCGTGGGCGATCAGCAGGATGGCGTTCATGGGCTTTGCTGCCGATTATGGCTTCTGCTCCACAGGAACCACCCGTAGGACAGCACGTTCGCCACCAGGTACGTGGTGAAGGCGGCACGGAACGCGCCCACCACGTCCATGCCGAGGGCACCGAAGGCGTCGATCAGCAGGCCGATGCCCCACTGCACCACGAACACGCCGCCGAAGATCACCAGGTTGTAGCCGGAGAGCGCCCGCCCGGCCAGCGAGGCGGGGAAGGCCATGCCGACCGAAGGCTGCGCCAGCGCGACGAAGGTGGTGCTCACGCAGAACAGGGCGAGCATCAGCGGCCCGGCCTGGGGGCCGAGCACGATGAGTGCCGCCAGCACGACCAGGCTCAGCGGCGTACCCCAGGCGATCAGCCGGTCCGCGCCCAGGCCGGCGCGCTGCAGCCGCGGCGTGAGCAGGCCCCAGGCCCAGAAGGTCACCAGCATGCTGATGTTGATGGTGAACAGGCCGCCGGCGGAGGCGAGCGGGTCGAAGCCGGTGACGCGCACCATCCAGGGCCCCGCCCACAGCGTCTGCACGGCGATCATCCCGCCGTAGTTGAAGAAGCCGATGGGCGACATCTGCCAGAAATAGGGGTGCCGCCAGACTTCGCG
>DASWUI010000051.1:0-2718 GCA_036401715.1 Ramlibacter sp.
CTCATGCCTCCGTCGCGCATGACTGCCGCCAGCCTCACGGCCGCACCGGCGTGTCCTTGTCCAGGTCCCTTCGGTTGCCGGCGCCGCCCTGGTTGCCTGCGTCGCCGCCCCTCAGCAGCAGGGTGACCAGCACGGCGCAGCGGGTGCGCGCCCGCAGGGCATGCTCCTGGCGCGGCGGGAGCACCACGACGTTGCCCGGCCGCAGTTTCTTCACGCCGGCGCCCATCACCAGCTCCACTTCGCCCTCGAGGCAGTGGATGGTGCATTCGTCCTCGACGTGGTGCTGCGGCTGGTCCTGGTGCGGCGCCAGCACGATGTGCAGCAGCTGGATGCGCTGGGTCTTGATCAGGCTCGTGCTGACCTGTCCGTCCAGCGCCGCGCCCATCGGCGCGACGTTGATCACGTCCAGGTGTTGTGCATGCGGCAGCGCCATGGTTCACCTCGCTTCGTTATGCGGGTATCTTCGGCGCGCCGCCCCGGGCGGCTTGTAGGACGGTTCCGCCGCCGCGTCAATCGGCGCGGATGTTGTTCGACTTCGCGACGCTGGTCCACATGGGGATCTCGCTGGCGATCACGCGCGCGAACTCCTCGGACGTGGTGCCGGCCGGATCGATCGCCAGGGCCGCCATGCGCGCGCGCACGTCCGGCAGCTTCACGATCCGCTGCACTTCGGCGGCGATCTTGTCCACGATCGGCTTGGGCGTGCCGGCCGGCGCCAGCAGGCCGCTCCAGAACTGGATGTTGAGGTCGATGCCCTGCTCGGCCATGGTCGGCACGTCGGGCAGGGCGGCGATGCGCTGCGCCGACGTCACGGCCAGTCCCTTCATCAACCCGCCCTTGATCGGCGCGACCGCCGGACCGGAGTCCACCAGCGTCAGCGTCACCTGCCCCGAGGCCACCGCGTTCACCGACTCCATGCTGCCCTTGTAGGGGATGTGCTCCGCGCGCAGCCCGGTCTTGCTCTTGAGCAGCTCGGTGGCCAGCCGGAACGAGGCCGCGCTGGAGCCGTAGTTGGACTTGTCCGGGTTCGCCTTGGTATGCGCCGCCAGCTCCTGCACGTTCCGGAAGGGCGCATCCGCCTTCACCGAAAGCACCAGCGGGAAGGTGCCCACGATCGATACCGGCACCAGGTCCTTCACCGGGTTGTAGGGGAGCTTGTCGTAGAGCGCCGGATTGAACACGATGGGGCCGCTGGCGCCCATCAGCAGGGTGTAGCCGTCGGGCGCGGCGTTCGCCACGGCGACGCTGCCGACGATGGCGCCCGTGCTGGGCTTGTTCTCCACCACCACTTCCTTGCCGAAGCTCTCCTGCATCTTCTGCGCCACCAGCCGCGCCAGGATGTCGTTGGCGCCGCCCGGCGCATAGCCGACGACGATCTTGATGGTCTTGCTCGGGAAGGAGGCCGCGGGGTTGGCGGCGCCCTGCGCGAACGCGGGCAGCGCGAGCACGGTGAGTGCGGCGCCGGCGAGGGTATGGACGAACTGCTTGCGCTTCATGCTCTTGTCTCCTGTTGCTTGCTCGAATGGCGCTCGCGCGCCGCGTATTCCAGGCCCTTGACCAGCTGCGTCACCGCGCGGCAGGCCGGCACCGCGATGCCCAGCCGCCGTCCCTGCGCGACGATCCAGCCGGTGAGCTCGTCGATCTCGGTTTCCGCGCCGCGGGCGATGTCCAGCGCCATCGAGCCGGCATGCTTGGAGCGGGGGACCTCGCCGGCGCGCACCTTGTGCACGAAGGCCATCGGGTCGAAGGCGAAGGAGCCGCCCAGCGCCCGCACCACCTGCTGGCACTCGGCCGCCATCTCGTCGATCAGCGCGCGCACTTCCGGCACTTCGTAGCGTGCCGCATTGCTGCCGCCGACCAGGGCGCCCACGGGATTCATGACGCAATTGAAGACGAATTTGGACCAGACCGCATCCATGGGATCACCGATCACCTCGCAGGGCAGGCCGCTGGCCTCCAGCAGCCCGGCGAACCAGCGCAGGTCGTCCATGCTGCCGGCCGCCGGCCCCAGCCAGGTGGTGCCGGCGATGAGGTGCTCCACGCGCCCCGGCTCCACGTAGCGGCCGGCGGACATGGTCACGCCGCGCGCGACCGGCAGGCCGGTGGCGGCCAGCACCTCGCTGTTGCCCATGCCGTTCTGCAGCGTCACCAGCAGCGGCCGGTGCGCGAGCAGCGGCGACAGCGCGTCCACGACGGAGGCGGTCGCCTTCGATTTGGTGAGGAAGACGATGGCATCGAAGCGGCGCCCGCGCAGGTCGCTCGCCTGGGTCACGCAGGGGAAGCGGACCTGGTGCCGCGACACGCCCTCGACGGCGAGCCCGTGTTCGCTGATCCGCTGGGCGTGCTCGCCGTTGGTGTCCAGCCCGGTCACGCCGGCCTGCGCGGCGAGCCTGGCCGCCACGATGCCGCCGATGGCGCCGACACCCACGACCAGCACCTGCTTCACAACGGTGCCACCTTCACGTGCAGCACCGCCGCGCGGCCGCCGTCCACGGCCTGCAGGCAGCGCCGCAGCGCGGCTTCGAGCTCGCCGGGTTCGGTCACGTACTCGCCGTGCGCGCCGAAGGCCTGCGCCACCTGGTCGAAGCGGCGCACCTCGCCGCCGATGCGGGCATGGAACTCGTCGGCGTTCGCCGCTTCCCCCTTGGGGTACACGCGCAGCACGGCCTCCTTGACCGCCTGCCAGCCGCCGTTGTCCAGCACCACGGTCAGGATCGG
>DASWUI010000052.1:0-2327 GCA_036401715.1 Ramlibacter sp.
CGGCCGCAAGGGCGGGATGGCGCGCAGCGCCAACCGCCGCAAGGCCATGGAGTCCGGCAGCAGCGGCAGCTCGCACGCGAGCAGCAACAGCGGCGGCGGCTCGCACAGCGGCAGCGGCAACAGCGGCGGCGGCTCGCACGGCAGCAACTGAGGCCGCGCAGTCTCGCGCCTGGGGCGTCCCCTGCCGGGGGAACGCCCCTTTTTTTCCCCCCGGTGCGCTCACCAGGACTTGTACGGCAGGAACTTGCCGGACAGCACCACCTTGACGCGATCCCCCCTGGGGTCGGGCTCTCGCGAGACGTCCATGGAGAAGTCGATGGCGCTCATGATCCCGTCGCCGAACTCCTCGTGGATCAGTTCCTTGATCGTGCTGCCGTACACGCTGACGATCTCGTACCAGCGGTAGACGAGCGGATCCGTGGGCACCGCGGTGGCCAGGGATCCCTTGGACGGAACGACCTGCAGCCAGCGCTGCTCCTCCTCGTCCAGGCCGAAGATCCCGGCGAGCGCCTGCGCCTGTTCGGCGGTCGCGGTCATCTGTCCGAGGCACAGGGCGGTGGTCCATTCCCTGGAGCGGCCCACCCTGCGGGCGACCTCGTCCCAGGTGAGGCCCCGGGCAACCTTGGCGGCGATGATCTTTTCGGTGACGTCGTTGCGGTTCAATGCGGACTCCTTGCGTGCCGGCGTGCCCCGGACCGGTGCATGGCCAGGGCTCGCAGCAATGGCTAGCAAGGAGGGTGCCTCAGCCCTCGAGCAGCTGCCACTCGCCGACCATGCGCACGCGCGCGTCGAGGTCGTCCGGCAGCTCGGGCGCCGGCAGGCTGGCCGGCGGCTGCGCTTCGCCCGCAGGCTCCGCCTGCGCGGCGGGATGCTGCGGCAGCGGGGTCTGGAACAGGGAAGAGAAACGCATGAGGTTCACCTGCCCGCAGTGTAGGCAGGCGAACGTGACCGGACGATGACCCGGATGGAGGAGGGCAAGCGACATGTTGCGCATGCCTGTGGCCCGCCTCCAACGGGACCGACCCGTCCACCCGGTCAGCGGCCGACCGCGCGCTCCAGTTCCGCCTTGGTCATGGTCGACCGGCCCGAGATCCCCTTGCGCCTGGCCTCTTCATAGAGCTGGTCCCGGGTGCGGCCCCCTTCGCCGCGATGCGAGCGCTGCCCGCCCCGCCTGGGCGCCGGCATGTCGCGCAGCGACTGGGCGCTCGCGTGCTTGGCCTCGCCATGCTGCGCCCGCTCCTTGTTGACCGTGCGGGCCGCGATTTCCTCGGCGAGCTTCTCGCCCTTGCCGCGCGATTTCAGGCTGTCCTTGATGTGCTCGTACTGCCGCTCGCGCTTGCCGCTCCAGGCTTTCGGCATGGCGTCCTCCTCAATGGCGCGAGCCGCTCCGGCCCTGCGATTGGGATTGCGACTGCGACTGGCCGCCGCCCTCGGAGCGGTCCGGTTCGGCCGGCGACGAGATGTCGCCCC
Organism: Ramlibacter sp.; assembly: GCA_036401715.1. Lineage (GTDB taxonomy): Bacteria > Pseudomonadota > Gammaproteobacteria > Burkholderiales > Burkholderiaceae_C > Ramlibacter. The sequence continues at coordinate 1,471 of DASWUI010000052.1, forward strand.
GCGACATGGCCACGTCCACTTCGTCGTCGGGGTGCTTGGCGGCGATGTCGCCCAGCGTGACGATGCCCACCAGCTTCTGGTTGCCGTCCACCACCGGCAGCCGGCGGATCTGGGCTTCGGCCATTTCGCTGAGCACCTCGTCGATGTCGTCGCCTTCCCGCGCGCAGCGCACGTTGCCGCTCATCACGTCGGCCAGCTTCATGCCCTGCACCTCGCCCTTCTGCGCCACGCCGCGCACCACGATGTCCCGGTCGGTCACCATGCCGACCAGCTTTTCGCCTTCGCACACCGGGATCACGCCCACGTTCAGTTCGTCCATGCAGCGCGCCGCATCCACCACCGAGTCACCGGGGGTCATCGTGCGCACGTCGCGCGTCATGACATCTGCCACCGTCGTCATTGAATTCTCCTTCGGGAATGTCGGGGCCGGGCACCCGCCGGCCCACTGCTCCAATCTAGTCCCCGTGCGCGCGCGCCGTGTCGGCCCGCTCGCAAGCTGGCGTAGGACGTCCCGGCTGGGCGGTAGGGAGTTGAGCCGTGGGCCGCGCGATCAGCGCGGGCCGGCGACGGTGGACAAGGGCAGCCGCGAGAGTTCCTGCAGCAGCAGCGCGAGCTGCGTGCCGGCCGCGCGCAGCACGGCTTCCCCGCGGGCCGCGGTCGCCGCGGCCGCGTTGCCCGCCGCGCCCTCGGGGTTGTAGTCCTGCATGGCCCATCCCAGCTTGGCGCTGCGGCCGTTGCCCAGGACGGGGTACTGCTGCGCGCGGTCGCGCGACGTGGAGCCGAAGGTCCGGGCCTGCGGCATGCGGACGCTGCCCGGCCGCAGCGCGAGCATCAGCGAAGTCTCCATGTCGCCGCCG
>DASWUI010000053.1:0-1796 GCA_036401715.1 Ramlibacter sp.
ATGGCGCTCAATGCGGAAGCGCAGAAGAAGGCGATCGAGACCAAGGGCGAGAGCATCGCGCGCGGCATGCAGAACCTGCTGGCCGACATCCGGCAGGGCCATGTCTCCATGACGGACGAGAGCGCCTTCGAGGTCGGCCGCAACGTGGCGACCACCGAGGGCGCCGTCGTGTTCGAGAACGAACTGTTCCAGCTGCTCGAATACAAGCCGCTGACGAAGCAGGTGTACGAGCGTCCCTACCTCGTCGTGCCGCCCTGCATCAACAAGTTCTACATCCTGGACCTGCAGCCGGAGAACTCGCTGATCCGCTACCTGGTGGAGCAGGGCCACCGCACCTTCGTGGTGAGCTGGCGCAACCCGGACGCCTCGCTGGAGCACAAGACCTGGGACGACTACATCGCCGACGGCCCGCTGAAGGCGGTCTCGGTGGTGCAGGACATCTCGGGCGCGAAGCAGATCAACGCGCTGGGCTTCTGCGTGGGCGGCACGCTGCTGGGCACCGCGCTGGCGGTGCTGGCGGCGCGCAAGGAAAAGCCGGTCGCTTCGGCCACCTTCCTCACCACCTTCCTGGATTTCGGCGAGACCGGCATCCTGGACGTCTTCGTGGACGAGCCCTTCGTGCAGTTCCGCGAGATGCAGCTGGGCAGGAAGGGCCTGCTCAAGGGCCAGGAGCTCGCCTCGACCTTCAGCTTCCTGCGCCCCAACGACCTGGTGTGGAACTACGTGGTCGGCAACTACCTCAAGGGCGAGACGCCGCCGCCCTTCGACCTGCTGTACTGGAACAGCGACTCCACCAACCTGCCGGGCCCCATGTACGCCTGGTACCTGCGCAACACCTACCTGGAGAACAACCTGGTGAAGCCGGGCAAGGTGACGGTGTGCGGGGAGAAGATCGACTTCGGCAAGGTGGACGTGCCGGTGTACATCTACGGCTCCCGCGAGGACCACATCGTGCCGATCGCCGGCGCCTACGCCTCGGTCAAGCACCTGCCGGGCAAGAAGCGCTTCGTGATGGGCGCCTCCGGCCACATCGCCGGCGTGATCAACCCGCCCTCGAAGAACAAGCGCTCCTACTGGACCAACGAGAAGCTGCCCGCGACCTTCGAGGCGTGGCTGGCCGGCGCCCAGGAGCATCCCGGCAGCTGGTGGCCCGACTGGGCGAACTGGCTCAAGGGCCATGCAGGCAAGCAAATTGCTGCACCGAAGGCTTACGGCAAGGGCGCGAAGTACAAGGCCATCGAACCGGCGCCCGGCCGCTACGTCAAGGCGAAAGCCTGACGCAAAGAAACTCCGCTACCGTCCCAGCCCGCCCCCTTCAATCCGCAAGGAAGACCCCATGGAAGACATCGTCATCGTTTCCGCCGCCCGCACCGCCGTCGGCAAGTTCGGCGGCTCGCTCGCCAAGATCCCCGCGACGGAGCTCGGCTCCCTCGTGATCCGCGAAGCGCTCGCGCGCGCCAAGGTGGACCCGGCGCAGGTCGGCGAAGTCATCATGGGCCAGGTGCTGGCCGCGGGCGCGGGGCAGAACCCGGCGCGCCAGGCGCTGCTGAAGGCGGGCCTGCCCAAGGAAGTGCCGGGCCTGACCATCAACGCCGTTTGCGGCTCCGGCCTCAAGGCCGTGATGCTGGCCGCGCAGGCCGTCGCCTGGGGCGACGCCGAGATCGTGGTCGCCGGCGGCCAGGAGAACATGAGCGCCGCGCCGCACGTGCTGATGGGCTCGCGCGAAGGTCAGCGCATGGGCGACTGGAAGCTGCAGGACACGATGATCGTGGACGGCCTGTGGGACGTCTACAACC
>DASWUI010000054.1:0-2968 GCA_036401715.1 Ramlibacter sp.
GGGAGGTGAGGGTCATGCAGGCTTATTTCGAGAGCATTCTCATCGTGTCCTCCAGCCCCTTGAGGGTCAGCGGGAACATGCGCTGCCCCACGAGTTGCTGGACGATGCTGATGCTCTGTCGATACTGCCACACGCCCTGAGGTTCCGGGTTGATCCAGGCAAATTTCGGGAACGCGTGTGTGAGCCGTTGTAACCACTCCGCACCCGCTTCCTCGTTGTTGTATTCCACGCTGCCGCCGGGCTGCAGGATCTCGTAGGGGCTCATGGTGGCGTCGCCCACGAAGATCAGTTTGTAGTCCTTGTTGTACTTGCGGATGATGTCCCACGTCGGGAACTTCTCGCTGAAGCGCCGGCGGTTGTTCTTCCACATGAAGTCGTAGACGCAGTTGTGGAAGTAGTAGAACTCCAGGTGCTTGAACTCCGCCTTGGCCGCGGAGAACATCTCCTCGACCCGGTGGATGTGTTCGTCCATGGTGCCGCCCACGTCCATCAGCAGCAGCACCTTCACGTTGTTGTGCCGCTCCGGCACCATCTTGATGTCCAGCCAGCCGGCGTTGGCGGCCGTGGAGCGGATCGTGTCGTCCAGGTCCAGTTCCTCGGCGGCGCCCTCGCGCGCGAACTTGCGCAGGCGGCGCAGCGCGATCTTGATGTTGCGCGTGCCCAGTTCCTGGGTGTCGTCGTAATCCTTGTAGGCGCGCTGGTCCCACACCTTCACCGCGCTGCGGTTGCGGCTCTTGTCCTGGCCGATGCGGATGCCCTGCGGATTGAACCCGTAGGCGCCGAACGGCGAAGTGCCGCCGGTGCCTATCATCTTGCTGCCGCCCTCGTGCCGCTCCTTCTGCTCCTCGAAGCGCTTGCGCAGCGTGTCCATGAGCTCGTCCCAGCCCATCTTCTCGATCTTCGCCTTCTCCTCGGGCGACAGCTCCAGCTCCAGGTTCCTGCGCAGCCACTCCAGCGGAATGTCCCTGGTGAAGTCGGCGATGAGCTCCACGCCCTTGAAGTAGGCGGCGAAGGCGCGGTCGAACTTGTCGTAGTGCTTCTCGTCCTTCACCAGCGCGGTGCGGGCGAGGTAGTAGAAGTCGTCGACGCTCCAGGCGTCGTCGCTCCGCGGGCCGACCACGCCCTCCTTGAGCGCCTCGACGAGGGTCAGGTATTCCTTGACCGAGACCGGCAGCTTGGCGCTGCGCAGGGTGTAGAAGAAGTCGATGAGCATGGCTCAGGCCTCCCTGGGCTTGGTCAGCTGGTACTGCAGGTGCGCCTTGACCTCGGGCCATTCGCCCGCGGCCAGGCTGTACATGACGGTGTCGCGCACCGTGCCGTCGCGGCGCAGCGCGTGGTGGCGCAGCACGCCGTCCTTCCTCGCGCCCAGGCGCTCGATCGCGCGCTGCGAGGCGAAGTTGTAGTTGTCGGTGCGCCAGCCCACCAGTTGCGCGCCGAGCGTCTCGAACGCGTGCGTCATCAGCAGCAGCTTGCAGGTGGTGTTGACGTGCGTGCGCTGCCAGGACCGGCCGTACCAGGTGTAGCCGATCTCCAGCCGTTCCACCGCCGGCACGATGTCGTGGTAGCGGGTGCTGCCGATGATGCCGCCGCTCGCCGCGTCCACCACCACAAAGGGCAGCATGTGGCCGTCCGCATGCCCCTTGAGCGCCGCCGCGACGTACGCCGCCGCTTCGCCCGGCGCTGGAACGGAGGTCACGCGCAGGTTCCAAAGCTCGCCGTCCCTGGCCGCGGCCTCCAGCGCCGCCGCGTGGCCGGCGGTCATCGGCTCCAGCCGCAGCGCGGCGGCGCAGAGCGTGACGGGCTCCGGCTTCCTCATCGCAGCCTCAGCGGTTGTGCCGCTGCATGAACACCAGTTTCTCGAACAGGGTCACGTCCTGCTCGTTCTTCAGCAGCGCGCCCACCAGCGGCGGCACGGCGACCTTGTCGTCCTTGCTTTGCAGCGCCTCGGCGGGGATGTCCTCGGCCACCAGCAGCTTGAGCCAGTCCAGCAGCTCCGAGGTGCTGGGCTTCTTCTTCAGGCCCGGCAGGTTGCGCACGTCGTAGAAGGTCTTCATCGCCGAGGCCAGCAGCTCCTTCTTGAGCCCGGGGAAGTGCACGTCCACGATCTGCTTCATCGTGTCGGCGTCGGGGAACCTGATGTAGTGGAAGAAGCAGCGGCGCAGGAAGGCGTCGGGCAGTTCCTTCTCGTTGTTGGAGGTGATGAACACCAGCGGCCGGTGCTTCGCCTTGACGAGTTCGCGCGTCTCGTACACGTAGAACTCCATGCGATCGAGCTCGCGCAGCAGGTCGTTCGGGAATTCGATGTCGGCCTTGTCGATCTCGTCGATCAGCAGCGCCACCGGCTGGTCCGCCGTGAAGGCCTGCCACAGCACGCCCCTGACGATGTAGTTGTGGATGTCCTTGACCTTCTCGTCGCCCAGCTGCGAATCGCGCAGGCGGCTCACCGCGTCGTACTCGTACAGGCCCTGCTGCGCCTTGGTGGTGGACTTCACGTGCCACTGCAGCAGCGGCATGCCGAGCGCCTGCGCCACTTCCTCGGCCAGCATCGTCTTGCCCGTGCCCGGCTCGCCCTTGACCAGCAGGGGGCGCTTGAGGGTGATGGAGGCGTTGACGGCCAGCATCAGGTCCTGCGTGGCGACGTAGTTCTGGGAGCCTTGGAACTTCATGGTCTGAGGGGGTGGAAGGGCGGGCGGGGGAGGCCCCCTATAATCGCCGGTTGATCGAAAGAAACTGACCTTCGTCAGGGATTGTGCTCGCAAAATGAACAAGTTGTTGACCACGCTTTTCGCCCTCTCTGTCGCTTGTGCGACGGGCCTGGCCCTGGCGCAGACGCCGCCCGCGACGGCCCCCGCCGGCGCCCCGGGCGCCAACGCGCAGGCGCCCGCCGCCGGCAAGCCGGCCACCCCGGCGAGCCCGAAGTCCCTGGAGGCCAAGATCGAGATGTGCGTGGGCTGCCACGGCATCATCG
>DASWUI010000055.1:0-1865 GCA_036401715.1 Ramlibacter sp.
CGGCTTCGCCCTGCTGGACAACGTCGCGCTCGGCAACGGCGCGCGCCCCAACCACGTCGAGTTCGTCGAGAACCCGCGCGGCAAGGTCGTGTACGCGAGCTTCGCGCGCGTGGACGATGGCGGGCCCGGCGGCGTGGCCTCCAGCCGCATCGGCATCATCGACCGCTCCGCCCGCGCCGGTGCGCGGCGGGTCGTCGGCAGCTTCTTCAGCCACGGCCGCGAGGCGCACGGCCTCTGGACCAACCCCGAGAACACGCTGCTCTACGTCGCGCACGAGCAGGACGAATTGCCGGGCACCCCGAACGGCGGCCAGACCGTGTGCACCGCCTTCGACGTGCGCGACCCGTTCCGGCCGGAGTTCATCGCGCAGATCCCGCTGGGCGAGCTCGCGCTGCCTTCCGGGGGCCTGCGCAACAAGAAGAGCATCAACCTGGTGTACGTGCGCGTGGGCGCGCGCGGGCAGACCGCATGAGCAGGGCCTATGACGCCGAGATGGACGCGGCGATGGCCCGCATGATGAAGGACATGCATGCGGCGCAGCCTTCGGGGAACCCGGACATCGACTTCCTGGCCATGATGATCCCGCACCACGCGGGTGCCGTGGACATGGCGCGTGCGCTGTTGCGCCACGGGCGCGATGCGGCGACGCGGCGCCTGGCCGAAGACATCATCGCCAGCCAGACGACCGAGATCGAGGGCATGCGGCGGCGCCTGGCGGCGCTGCGCCAGCCGGGGCGCGGCCCCGAATACCCGGCGCTGGGCGGCACCCGGGGGTCCTAGCGCGCGCGCTGACCGCGCGGCGGCGCGGCGTTAAGCTCAGCCGATGTCCCCGCATCTCTACGCCCTGGGCGCCATCGCGCTCTGGGCTTCCCTTGCCTCGCTGGCCGTCACGCTGCGCCACGTCCCGCCCTTCCTGCTCACCGGCCTGGCGCTGGTGATCGGCAGCGTGCCGGCCTGGCCGCTCGCGCGCCAGTGGAAGGTGCCGCCCCGCACGCTCGCGCTGGGCATCTACGGGCTGTTCGGCTACCACTTCCTGCTGTTCATCGCCTTCCGGCTGGCACCGGCGGTGGAAGCCAACCTGGTGAACTACCTCTGGCCCCTGTTCATCGTGGTGCTGGCGCCGCTGTTCCTGCCGGGTCTGCGCCTGCGCGCCGCGCACGTGCTGGCGGCGCTGGCCGGCTTCGCCGGCGCGGCCATCGCCATCCTCGGCGGCCGCGGCGCGAGCGCGGCCTGGTCCTGGGGCTACCTGCCGGCGCTGGCCTCGGCCTTCATCTGGGCCAGCTACTCGCTGTGGACGCGCCGCGTGCAGGCCTTCCCGACCGCCGCCATCGGCCTGTTCGGGCTGGTATCCGGCCTGCTCTCACTGGCCTGCCACGCGCTGCTGGAACCCGCGGTGGCGCTGGCGGGGCGCGACTGGCTGTTCATCGCGCTGATGGGACTCGGCCCGCTGGGCGCCGCCTTCTTCCTCTGGGACAAGGCCCTGAAGACCGGCGATGCCCGCCACATCGGCATCCTGAGCTACCTCACGCCGCTGGCATCGACCGCGCTGCTGGTGCTGGTGACCGGGCGCGCGCTGACGGCGAGCATCGCGCTGGCCGCGGCCCTGATCATCGGCGCGGCGGTGCTCGGCACGCGGGCGCGCTGACGCGCGCTCAGGAGACGCGCTGGTAACGCACGAGCAGGACCGAGCTGCGGGGCGTGGGCAGTGGCGGCGCACCATCGAGCAAGCCGCTCTCGGTCAGGTCGGCCGTGATCTTCAACGTGACGATGGAGCCGACGGCGCACGTGCCGCAACCGGCGTAGTCGGTCACGACCAGGGCGTTGACCTGTACCGTGAAGTTGCTGACCGGAGGATCCGGATCCGT
>DASWUI010000056.1:0-7325 GCA_036401715.1 Ramlibacter sp.
GTGCGTGGCAAAGGATCCCGTGCCCGCGACACCCACGAAGGACGGCCGGCACACCGTCTCGCCCGCGCCGAGCGAGAGGAAGGACTTGCCGCCCTTCTGCCGCGACACCATGTTCTCCACGGCCGCGACGAAGCCGTAGCCGCCCGAATTGGACAGCAGCAGGAACACGTTGCCCGCGCCCGCGAAGTAGTGCACCAGCTGCGTGCCGGCTTCCAGCTCGATGAAGGTGGTCAGCGGCTGGCCGTCGCCGCGCGCGCCCGGCAGGATGGCCACCGGCACGGAGTACACGCGCCCGTTGCTGCCGAAGGCCAGCAGGGTGTCCACCGTGCGGCATTCGAAAGTGCCGTACAGGCCGTCGCCCGCCTTGAACGCGAAGCTGGCCGCGTCGTGGCCGTGGCCCTGGCGCGCGCGCACCCAGCCCTTCTGCGAGATGACCACGGTCACCGGCTCGTCGACCACCTTCACTTCGGCGACCGCCTTCTTCTCCGCCTGGATCAGCGTGCGGCGGGCGTCGCCGAACTGCTTGGTGTCGGCTTCGATCTCCTTGACCATCAGGCGGCGCAGCGCCGCCGGGGAGCCGAGGATCTCCTCCAGCTTCGCCTGCTCGCCGCGCAGCTCCTTGAGCTCCTGCTCGATGCGGATCGCTTCGAGCCGCGCCAGCTGGCGCAGCCGGATCTCCAGGATGTCCTCGGCCTGGCGCTCGGAGAGGCGGAAGCGCGCCATCAGCGCCTGCTTCGGGTCCTCCGCCGCGCGGATGATGGCGATCACCTCGTCGATGTTCAGCAGCACCAGCTGCCGGCCCTCGAGGATGTGGATGCGGTCCTGGACCTTGCCCAGGCGGTGCCGCGAGCGCCGCTCGATCGTGCGCTGGCGGAAGTCGATCCACTCCACCAGCATCTGGCGCAGCGACTTCTGCACCGGCTTGCCGTCCAGCCCCACCATCGTGAGGTTCACCGGCGCCGAGGTCTCGAGGCTGGTGTGCGCCAGCAGCGTGGTGGTCAGCTCGTTCTGGTCGATCCGGCTGGTCTTGGGCTCGAACACGAGCCGCACCGGCGCGTCCTTGCTGGACTCGTCGCGCACGGTGTCCAGCACGGCCAGCACGGTCTGCTTCAGCTGCACCTGGTCCTGCGTCAGCGCCTTCTTGCCGGCCTTCACCTTCGGGTTGGTGAGCTCCTCGATTTCCTCCAGCACCTTCTGCGAGCTCACGCCGGGCGGCAGCTCGGTGACCACCAGCTGCCACTGCCCCCGCGCGAGGTCCTCGATCTTCCAGCGCGCGCGCACCTTCCGCGAACCGCGCCCGCAGCCGTAGGCCTCGGCGATGTCCGCGGCGCTGCTGATCACCTGTCCCCCGCCCGGGTAGTCGGGACCGGGGATCAGCGCGAACAGGTCCTCGTCGGACAGCCTGGGGTTCTTGACCAGCGCGACGCAGGCCTCGGCCACCTCGCGCAGGTTGTGCGAGGGAATCTCGGTGGCCAGGCCCACGGCGATGCCGCTGGCGCCGTTCAGGAGTGCGAAGGGCAGCCGCGCGGGCAGCACCACCGGCTCCTGCGTGCTGCCGTCGTAATTGAGCACGAACTCCACCGTGCCCTCGTCGATCTCGTCGAGCAGCAGGTTGGAGATGCGCGCCAGGCGCGCCTCCGTGTAGCGCATGGCCGCGGCGCCGTCGCCGTCGCGGCTGCCGAAGTTGCCCTGCCCGTCGATCAGCGGGTAGCGCTGCGCGAAGTCCTGCGCCATGCGCACCAGCGCGTCGTACGCCGCCTGGTCGCCGTGCGGGTGGAAGCGGCCCAGCACGTCGCCCACGACGCGCGCGCTCTTGACCGGCTTGGCGCCGGCGCCGCCGCCGTAGCCCAGGCCCATGCGCCACATCGAGTACAGGATGCGCCGCTGCACCGGCTTCTGGCCGTCGGCCACGTCGGGCAGCGCCCGCCCCTTGACGACGCTCAGCGCGTACTCGAGGTAGGCGCGCTGCGCGTAGGTGGCCAGGTCGAGGCCGCTGTCCTCGTCGCCGCCGCCGAATGTGATGAGTTCCTGCTCCATGGTCTTCTTCTGGTGTTCAGATCAAGTTCACGCCGTCAGTTCTTCCTGCGCCATCGTCACGATGCGCCGCTCGGACCCCGCCCTGAGCTCCTGGTCCATGCGCGCATTGAGCTTGTGCAGCAGCAGCTTGGGGGCGATATCCTCCATCGGCACCGCCGCGAGCACGATGCGGAAGCGCAGGTACTCGGCCCGCACCGCCGCCAGCGGTTCCTTCAGCCCGGCCGAAAGGATACGCGTTGCCACGGTGGCCGCCGCCTGGCCCGCTGCCGTGCCCTCGGCCAGCACGCCGAAGCGGGCATGCGTCAGCCGCGCCGCCACGTCGCCGTCGCGCATCAGCGCCTCTCGCACCCGGCTGGCCGCCGCCAGCACCGCCGACTCCGCCGCCTCCGGCCCGAATTCCGCGGCCAGCGCCGGCAGGTTCTCGATGTGCACCACCATCACCACGCTCGGGTGGCCGTAGCGGCGCACCAGGTGGCGGGCCGCCACGATGCGCTGGGCCAGCACCAGGGGCGTGGCCAGGCCGGTGAGCGGGTCGACGGTGTTGCGCGCATTGATGCGGGCCCGGGTCTCGCCGAAGATCCGCCCGCGCCAGTCGGTGGCGAGGTAGGTGCAGGCTGCCCACACGGTGAGCAGCGCCGCTTCCCGCGTGGCGTCCTCGAGCGAGTACGGCGGCGCGTCAGCCACCACCGAGAAGCTGGCGAGCATCAGCGAGGTGAGGGCCGGCAGCAGCCACCACACCCAGGGCTGGCTCTGGCGCCATGCGCGCAGCAGCATCAGCGCCACCACGGCGCTCCACGCCGTCATCCCGGCCGCCAGGGCCCACATGCTGTAGACCGCGCCAGCGGCGAGCAGCGGCAGCACGAGGGCGCTGACCGCCAGCAGCCAGCGACGCGCCTTGCGCAGGGCGCCGGCATGGCTCATCAGGTCGAGCAGCTGCAGGCCCGCCAGCGCCGGCACCAGCAGCAGCACCGCCGGCGGCAGCACCACCTGCTTGCCGACCAGGGACTGCACCGCGACCACCGACATCAGCGTCGCCGCGCCGTGCAGCAGGAACGCGCGCTCGCGGTAGGCGTTCGCCTTGATCACGCAGGAGAAGACCAGCAGCACCTGCGCGCCCACGAAGGCGCCCAGCCAGAGCTGCGCGGGATCGATGTGGTCGGTCATGCGCGTGGCGACGCGCGCCGGGTGCGGCCGGCCGGGGGCAAGGCGCTCATGCCTCAGTCGTCCAGGACGGCCTGCGCCTGCTGCGGCGCGAGGATGGGCACCGGCGCGGGCGGCAGCCCCGCCGGCATGTTGCGGCGCGCCGCGGCCGGTGCGGCCAGCTGCATCTGCACGCGCGTGGGCGCCCGGCCGGTGGCGGCCATCGCCGGCGGCTTCAGCATGCCGTAAAGCTGCATGACCGTCTTCACGTAGGTCTGGGTCTCGCGGTCGTTCGGGATGCGGTTGCCGGCGCGCTGCACGGCGCCCTCGCCCGCGTTGTAGGCGGCCAGCGCCAGCTCCAGCTGTCCGGGGAACATCCGGATCAGGTCGCGCAGGTAGCGCGTGCCCGTGCGGATGTTGGTGCGCGGGTCGGTGAGCTTCTGCGCCACCGCTGCCTTGCGGTCGGCGCTGACGCCATAGCGCTGCGCGGTGGCCGGCATGATCTGCATCAGGCCGACGGCGCCCTTGGGCGAGACCGCCGCCGGGTCGAAGCCGGACTCGGTGGCGATCAGCGCCTGCAGCAGCTCGACGTCGATGCCGTGTTCCTGCGCCGCCTCGCGCAGGTGGTGCTTGACCTGCTTGTACTTCGGCGCGATGTCGAAGTAGGCGAGCAGCTTGCTCGCGGACTTCGTGGGCACCGCCACCTGGCGCGGCGTGCCCACCCCGCCGGCGGTGTCGAAGCTCTCGCCGCCGCGGAAGAACAGCTCGTAGCGCTCGTCCAGCCTTTCCGCGGCGAAGTGCGCCACGCCCTGCTCGTCCACGTAGCCCCAGACCTCCGCGCGCGCGGGAGCCCCCCCGGCGGCGGCCGCCGCCACGGCCAGCGCGGCCAGGGCGCGGCGCGGCTTCATCCGGTCAGCTCCATCGCCGTCTTGCGGCGGCGGGCGTACTCGTCCTGCAGCATGGACATCACGACCAGCGAATCGTAGCCGTCCTCCACCTTCACCGCCTCGCGCAGCTCGCCCTCGAAGACGAAGCCCTCGCTGACGTACAGCGCCTGCGCGCGGGTGTTGCGCTTCTTGATGTCCAGCCAGAAGCGGTGGGCGCCGAGGTCGTCGAAGGCGGTCTTCTTGACCACGCGCAGGGCCGCACGGCCTATGCCCTGGTGCTTGTTCTGCACCACCATGCGCTTGAGCTCGATCGACTGGTGCTGGTTGCGGCAGCCGATCAGGATCAGGAAGCCGCCGCGTTCCAGCTCCGGGCCGGCCTCGATGATGAAGTGGCGGAAGTCCGGGAAGCGGATCGCCGCCTCGTGCTGGATCTTCTCCCAGGGCGTGATGTAGGGCAGGTTCTCCGGGTCGCGCTCCAGCGAGAGCACGTAGTCCAGGTCGCTCTGCATGGTCGGGCGCAGGCGCACGCGGGCCGGCTGGGAGGAGGAAGCGACAGCGGCGTTCATGGTGCTCTTGGTGTCAGATGTCGATTTCCACGGCGTCGCCGTGCAGTTCCATCAGCTCCCGGCGGGCGGCGGCTTCGCCCTTGCCCATGAGCTTGGTGATCAGATTTTCCGTGCCGGCGAAGTCGAACTTGCCCAGTTGGACGGGCAGGAGGCGCCGGGTGTCGGGATTGAGCGTGGTTTCCCACAATTGTTCCGCGCTCATCTCGCCCAGGCCCTTGAAGCGGCTGATGGTCCAGGAGCCTTCCTTGACGCCTTCCTTGCGCAGCTTGTCCAGGATGTGCGTGAGTTCGCCCTCGTCGAGCGCGTATTCCTTGCCGGCGGGCTTCTTGCCGCGCGCGGGCACGTCCACCCGGAACAGCGGCGGGCGCGCGACGTACACGTTGCCCGAGGCGATCAGCTGCGGGAAGTGGCGGAAGAACAGCGTGAGCAGCAGCACCTGGATGTGCGAGCCGTCGACGTCGGCATCGGACAGGATGCAGATCTTGCCGTAGCGCAGGCCGGAGAGGTCCACCGTGTCGCTGGGCCCGTGCGGGTCCACGCCGATGGCCACCGAGATGTCGTGGATCTCGGTGTTGGCGAACAGGCGGTCGCGCTCGACCTCCCAGGTGTTCAGCACCTTGCCGCGCAGCGGCAGGATGGCCTGGCTCTCCTTGTCGCGGCCCATCTTGGCGCTGCCGCCGGCGGAGTCGCCCTCCACCAGGAACAGCTCGTTGTGCGAGAGGTCCTTGCTTTCGCAGTCGGTCAGCTTGCCGGGCAGCACCGCCACGCCGGAGCCCTTGCGCTTCTCGACCTTCTGGCCGGCCTTCTGGCGCGATTGCGCGGCCTTGATGGCGAGTTCGGCCAGCTTGCGGCCGTATTCGACGTGCTGGTTGAGCCACAGCTCCAGCGCCGGGCGCACGAAGCTGGAGACCAGCCGCACCGCGTCGCGGGAGTTCAGGCGTTCCTTGATCTGGCCCTGGAACTGCGGGTCGAGCACCTTGGCGGAGAGCACGTAGGAAGCGCGGGCGAACACGTCTTCCGGCAGCAGCTTGACGCCCTTGGGCTGCAGGTTGTGCAGCTCGATGAAGCTCTTGACGGCATTGAACAGGCCGTCGCGCAGGCCGCTGTCGTGCGTGCCGCCGGCGGTGGTGGGGATCAGGTTGACGTAGCTCTCGCGCACCGGGTTGCCGTCCTCGGTGAAGGCCACGCACCACGCGGCGCCCTCGCCCTCGGCGAAGTTCTCGTTGTTCTCGGCGTAGCCCTCGCCCTCGAACAGCGGGATCACCGGGTCCGCCGGCAGCGTCTGCATCAGGTAGTCGCGCAGGCCGCCCTTGTACTGCCAGGTCTGGGTGTCCTTCTTCTTTTCGTCCGTCAGCTGCACGGTCACGCCGGGCATCAGCACCGCCTTGCTGCGCAGCAGGTGGGCCAGTTCCGCCATGGGCACGGCGGTGCTGTCGAAGTACTTCGGGTCCGGCCAGACACGCACCGTGGTGCCCTGCCGGCGGTCCTCGGGGCCGGCCTTGCGCTTCTTCAGCTTCTCGACGACGTCGCCGCCGGAGAAGGCGATGGTGGCGACCTCGCCGTCGCGGTAGCTGGTGGCTTCCAGCCGGCGCGCCAGCGCGTTGGTGACGGAGACGCCCACGCCGTGCAGGCCGCCGGAGAAGCTGTAGGCGCCGCCCTTGCCCTTGTCGAACTTGCCGCCCGCGTGCAGCCGGGTGAACACCAGCTCGATCACCGGCGCCTTTTCCTCCGGGTGCAGGCCGAAGGGGATGCCGCGGCCGTCGTCCTCGACGCTCACCGAGCCGTCGCCGTGCAGGATCACGCGGATGCGCTTGCCGTGGCCGGCCAGGGCTTCGTCGGCGGCGTTGTCCAGGACCTCCTGCAGCACGTGCAGGGGGTTGTCGGTGCGGGTGTACATGCCGGGCCGCTGCTTGACGGGCTCCAGGCCCTTGAGCACGCGGATCGAACCTTCGGAATACTCGGACGGTTTGGTGGCCATAGGGGTGGGGATTGTAGTCGGCGGCCGGTCGGGGACTGGATGAATGTACAGCCAAGGGTACATTCATGCGCGGGCGTCATCAATCCCGCGCAAACAATTCAACAGGGTTGTCAGGCCCGCGGCAAGCGCCGGTGAGGCCTTCTCGCTACAGTCGCCGCCTATGTCATCCGCTGAACGCAAACTTTCGATGATGCAGGTGCTCGCCTGCGGCGCCATGATCGTGACGCTGTCCATGGGCATCCGCCACGGCTTCGGCCTGTGGCTGCAGCCGATCACGCAGGCGCAGGGCTGGAGCCGCGAGACCTTCTCCTTCGCCATCGCGATCCAGAACCTGGCCTGGGGCTTCTTCGGCATCTTCGCCGGCATGCTGGCGGACCGCTTCGGCGCGTTCCGCGTGCTGGTCGCCGGCAGCCTGCTGTACGGCCTCGGCCTGGCGGGCATGGCGCTGTCGCCCACGCCCCTGGTCTTCGCGCTGACCGCCGGCGTGCTGATCGGCGCCGCGCAGGCCGGGACGACCTATGCGGTGATCTACGGCGTGATCGGCCGGCAGGTGGACCCGGCCAAGCGCTCCTGGGCGATGGGCGTGGCGGCCGCCGCCGGCTCCTTCGGCCAGTTCCTGATGCTGCCGGTGGACGGCTGGCTGATCGGCGCGCTCGGCTGGAAGGAAGCGCTGTTCGCCCTGTCGGCCGCGGTGCTGCTGATCGTGCCGCTGGCCTG
>DASWUI010000057.1:0-4479 GCA_036401715.1 Ramlibacter sp.
GAATCCAGCGCCGCGATGTCGTCCTTGCGGCCGTTGACGAAGTAGTCGGTGAACTCGCGATTGAAGTTCTGGTCGGGGTCGGGCGTGAAGCTGAAGGTGGTGCGGCCGCTGGAGGCGCGCGCCAGCGGGAATTCCGACGCCTCCCGCGCCTCGATCAGTTCGTCGAACAGCCGGCGGTAGTGGGCGGTGATGTTCTTCACGTAGCCCAGGTCCTTGTAGCGCCCCTCGATCTTGAAGCTGCGGACGCCCGCGTCGACCAGCGCCGCCAGGTTGGCGCTCTGGTTGTTGTCCTTCATGGACAGCACGTGCTTGTCGTGGGCGACGAAGCGGCCCTGCGCGTCCACCACGTGGTAGGGCAGGCGGCAGGCCTGCGAGCAGTCCCCGCGGTTGGCGCTGCGGCCGGTGTGCGCGTGGCTGATGTAGCACTGGCCGCTGTAGGCCACGCACAGCGCGCCGTGGATGAAGAACTCCACCTTGCAGCGCTCCGGGTCCAGCGCCTGGTGGATCTCGCGGATCTGCTCCAGGGTGAGCTCGCGCGCCAGCACCATCTGCGAGAAGCCCACGTCCTGCAGGAACTTCGCCTTCTCCACGGTGCGGATGTCCGTCTGCGTGCTGGCGTGCAGCTGGATCGGCGGCAGGTCCAGCTCCAGCAGACCCATGTCCTGGATGATCAGCACGTCGGCGCCCGCGTGGTACACGTCCCACGCCATGCGGCGCGCGGCCTCCAGCTCGTCGTCGCGCAGGATGGTGTTGTGCGTGACGAAGATGCGGCTGCCGAAGCGGTGCGCGTGCCTGGCCAGCCGCTCGATGTCCTGCACGGAGTTGCTCGCCGACACGCGCGCACCGAAATCCGGGCCGCCGATGTAGACGGCGTCCGCGCCAGGGTTGATCGCCTCGATGCCGATCTCGGCATCACGGGCGGGAGCGAGCAGCTCCAGCTGGTGGTTCAGGAGGGACATGGGGAGCGCGGGATTTTACGAGGGCATGCGTCTTGCTGCATCGGCGATGATCGAAGACCTGATGTACCTTCCCATGAAAAAACGCACTTTTTCCCGCCTGCTGCTCGCGCTGAGCTTCGCCTCCGCCGCCTGCGGCGCCGCTGCCCAGTCCTATCCCTCCCGCCCCGTCCGGCTGGTCGTGCCCTTCCCGGCCGGCGGCGCCACCGACGTGCTCGCCCGCGCCATGAGCCTGTACGCGCAGGACAAGCTCGGCCAGCCCATCGTCATCGACAACAAGCCGGGCGCCGGCGGCACCATAGGCTCCGAGTTCGTCGCCAAGGCGGAGCCCGACGGCTACACGCTGCTGATCGCCACCGGCAGCACGCACTCCATCGGCCCGCTGATCAACCCGAAGACGCCGTACAACGTGGAGCGCGACTTCGTGCCCATCATCGACGTGGCGAGCACCACGACGGTGATGATGGTGTCGAAGACGGTGCCCGCGGAGAACCTGCGGGACTTCATCCGGGTGGCGAAGTCCAGGCCGGGCCAGCTCAACTTCGGCTCCAGCGGCAACGGCACCAACAGCCACCTCACGGGCGAGCTGTTCAAGGCGCAGGCCGGCGTGTTCATGACGCACATCCCGTACCGCGGGACCGGGCTGGTGTTCAACGACATGGTCTCCGGCCAGGTGCACATGCTGATGGACAACGTGGTCACCGCCATGCCGCACATCAAGGAAGGGCGCCTGCGCATCCTGGGGGTGACCAGCCTCAAGCGCCTGCCGTTCCTGCCGGACGTACCGACGCTGGACGAGCAGGGCCTCAAGGGCTTCGACGTGAGCAACTGGTTCGGCCTGTACGCGCCGCGCGGCACGCCGCAGGAGGTGGTGAACAAGGTCAACGCGGCCTACAACGCCGCGCTGAAGGATCCGGAACTGCAGAAGAAGATGGCCCAGCTCGGTGCGGTGCCCACCGGCGGGACACCGCAGCAGATGGCGGCCACGGTGGCGGGGGAGACCGCCAAGTGGCGCAAGCTGATCAGCGAGCGGAAGCTGGTGGTGCAGTGAGCGGCGACGCTCAGAACCCCACGGGATACCCGTCCTTGCGGTGGTCCGACGCCGCGATGTACCCGTGCTCCGTCTTCAGCGCCAGCTGCGCGGACCCGAACTCGGTGTCGAACCGCTTCGCCATGCGCACCTCGTGCCCGCGCGCCTGCAAGCCCGCGACCGCCTCGGCCGGGAAGTTCCACTCCACGGTCACCGTGCTGTTGTCGTCCAGGATGCGCCAGCGCGGCGCGTCGCTGGCCGCCTGCGGGTTCTGCCCGTGGTCGGCGATGCGCACCGCCACCTGCACGTGGCCCTGCGCCTGCATCGAGCCGCCCATGAGGCCGAAGCTCATGTGCGGCTGCCCGTCGCGCATCAGGAAGCCGGGGATGATCGTGTGGAAGGGGCGCTTGCGCGGCCCGACCTGGTTCGGGTGCCCCGGCCGGAGCGTGAAGCCCCAGCCGCGGTTGTGCAGGGCGATGCCGGTGTCCGGCACGACCACGCCCGAGCCGAAGCCCTTGAAGTTCGACTGGATGAAGGAAACCATCATCCCCTTCTGGTCCGCCGCCGTCAGGTAGACGGTGCCGCCGCTGTGCGGCGCCCCGGCGCGGGCGGGCGCGGCGCGGTCGGGGTGGATCAGGCGGGCACGCGATGCCAGGTACTGCGGCGACAGCAGCTGCTCCGCGCTCACGATGCGCATCGCGTCCGGATCCGCCACATACGCATGCAGGTCGGCGAAGGCGAGCTTCATCGCCTCGATCTGCAGGTGGTGCGACAGCGCCGTGTCCAGGCCCGCCGCCTTCAGGTCCAGCGTGGCGAGCATGCCCAGCGCCATGAGGGCCGCGATGCCCTGGCCGCTGGGCCCGATCTCGTGCAGCACCAGCCCGCGGTAGGGCATGGCCAGAGGCTCGACCCAGTTGCATTCGTGCGCGGCGAGGTCCTCCTCGTCGAGCAGGCCGCCGGTGGCACGCGCGTGGTCGGCGATGGCCCGCGCCAGGCTGCCGCGATAGAAGTCGTCGCCCTTGCTGCGCGCGATCCGCTCCAGCGTGTCGGCCTGCCCGGGGCACACGAAGAGGTCTCCCGGCTGCGGCGCCGCACCGGTGGGCGCGAACGCTTCGCGGAAGCCGGGCTGCGGCAGCAGCTCGGGCACCTGCGCCTGCCACTGGCGCTGGACCGTCGGCGACACGAGGAAGCCTTCGCGCGCGTGCCGCAGCGCGGGCTCGAACAGCTCGGCGAAGGGAACGGTGCCGAAGCGCTCGGACAGGACGCGCCAGGCCGACACCGCTCCCGGCACCGTCACCGAGTCCCAGCCGCGCAGCGGCATGGCCTCGTACTTCGCGAAGTGCCCGGGCGTCCAGCGCCGCGGCGAACGGCCGGAGGCATTGAGGCCGTGCAACCGCTGCCCGTCCCACAGGATGCAGAAGGCGTCGCCGCCGATGCCGTTCATGCACGGCTCGACCACCGTGAGCGTGATGGCCGCGGCCAGTGCGGCGTCCACCGCATTGCCGCCCCGCGCGAGCATCAGCGCGCCGGCCGATGCCGCCAGCGGCTGCGAGGTGCTGACCACGTTGCGGGCCAGCACCGGCATGCGCTGCGAGGTGTAGGGGAAGTCCCAGAAGGAAGACGGCGCGCTCATCGGGGTCATTCGAGCCTGACCTTGGCCTGCTGCACGGCGCGCGTCCAGGTGCGGAACTCCTCGTCCACGACCTTCGCGAATTCGGCCGGCGGGGTGAAGCGCAGTTCCACGCCCTGTTCCTGCAGGCGCTGGCGCAGCTCGGGCGTTTCCACCGCCGCCCGCACCGCGCGCGTGAGCACCTCCAGCACCGCCGGCGGCGTGCCCTTGGGCGCCATCACCCCGAACACGTTGTCGGCGCGGAAGCCCTTCATGCCGCTTTCCTCCACCGTGGGCACGTCCGGCAGCATCGCCATGCGCTGGCCGGAGGCGACGGCGAGCACGCGCAGCTTGCCCGCCTTCACGTGCGGCATGGAGGCCGGGATGCTGTCGAACATCATGGTGGCATTGCCGGCCATCAGGTCGGGCAGGGCGAGCGAGCTGCCCTTGTAGGGCACGTGCACGATGTCCAGGTTCGCGGCGCCCTTGAGCATCTCGGATTCCAGGTGCGACAGCGTGCCCACGCCCTGGGAGGCGAAGTTGTGCTTGCCCGGCTCCTTGCGCACCAGCGCCACGAGCTCGCCGACGTTCTTCGCCGGCAGCGAGGCCGGCACCACCAGCATGTGCGGCACGATGGCGACGCCGGCCACCGGCACGAAGTCCTTTGCCAGGTGCACCTGCTGCGGGGGATACGCGGCCGCGGCGATCGCCGCATTGGTGACCGCCGCCATGTACACGCTGTAGCCGTCCGGCGCGGCACGCCCGGCGGCCAGCAGGCCGATGTTGCCGCCCGCGCCGGGCTTGTTCTCGATGACCACGGACTGCTTCAGCGTCCTGCTCATCTCCTGCCCGATGGCGCGCGCGAGGATGTCCGTCGCGCCCGC
>DASWUI010000058.1:0-4577 GCA_036401715.1 Ramlibacter sp.
GAGGCCGCCGTGCGCCCCCAGCTGGACAAGCTCGAGGCCGCGCTCGCGGCCGCGGAGCTCACCCCGGCCGGCGGCATGCACCGCCATCCGCTGCGGCCCGAGGTCTACGTGCGGAGCATCTACCGGCTGGCGCGCCAGAGCCCGGTCTCGCCGGCGGTGCGCCGCCGGTGGCTGCGCTACCTGCCGCCCCTGATGGCGCCCGAGCTCGCGCAGGCCTATGCGGCGACGGCGCAGCGCCTGCAGTCCGCATCGCCGGCCGGCTCGGAGGACCTCTTGCCCATGGACGACGGCGTGCCGCAGGAGGCGCGCGACCAGGCGACGCAGCTGACCATCCGCGAGCTGCGCAAGCTGCTGGCGGCCGAGCCGGGCGACGGCGCCGACGAGTCGGTGGTCATCTTCTCGGAGAGCGACTTCTCGCACACGGTGCCCTCGGCGCTGGAGATGGTGCAGGACATGCGCAAGGTGGACCAGCTGCTGCTGCAGCTGCGCCAGCGGCAGGCGGCGATGCCCGGGCGCGGCCGCGACAGCCTGGCCGCCTTCCGCGAAGCGCTGCGGCAGGAGGCGAAGCGCCCTTCGCAGGCCCTGGGCCTGGAGGTCGTGCACCTGATGGTGGACAACCTCGCGGCCGACCCGCGCCTGCTGCCGGCCGTGCGCGACATCGTGCGCGACCTCGAGCCGGCCCTGCTGCGGCTGGCGCTGGTGGACCCGCGCTTCTTCAGCGACCGCGAGCACCCGGCGCGCCAGCTGCTGGAGCAGATCACCCAGCGCAGCCTGGCCTGGAGCTCGGCCGAGGGTCCCGGCTTCTCCACCTTCATGGACGCCCTGCAGCAGGCCACGGAGGCGCTGCTGGACGCGGGCGGCACCGGCCCGGAGACCTTCGACATCGCGCTGTCGGCGCTGCAGGAGGCCTGGGACGAGGCGCAGCCGCGCGGCCGCCGCAACCGCGAGCGCGCCGTGCGCGCGCTGATGCGGGCGGAGCAGCGCAACCTGCTCGCCGAGCGGCTGGCGCGCCAGGTCCTGGAGCGTCCCGACGCCGCGGCCGCTCCGCCGGAGGCGCTGGCCTTCCTCACCGGGCCCTGGGCGCAGGTGATGGCGCAGGCGCGCCTGGCCGACACCACCGGCGCGGAGGATCCCTGGGGCTATGGCTGGGTGGTGCAGACGGTCCTGTGGAGCGTGCAGCCCTCGCTGGCCGCGCGTGTCGCCGGCCACCAGCGCACCCTGGTGGAGCGCATCGACCAGGGGCTGGCGAGCATCGACCACCTGCCGGCCGACACCGACCGCTGGCAGAACCTGCTGTCGGCGCTGCGCGACCTCGCGTTGTCCACTGCCACCGGGAGCGCCGTGCGCGCGGCGGAACCGGAGTCGCCGCCCGACAAGGTCAACACCTGGCTGGCGCCGCTGGAGATGCACGAGTCCGGCTTCGTGCCCGATTCGGCGCTGCCGCTGGGCGCCACGGCTGCCGAACCCGACACGCTGCTGCCGCAGGAGCTGGCCGTGGGTGCCTACGTGGACCTGCGCGGCGACGGCTGGGAGCGCTGGCAGCTCACCTGGGCCAGCCCGCACGGCCTGCTGTTCATGTTCACGCACGCGAGCGGCGCCACCCGCTCCATGACCCGGCGCAAGTTGAACGGCATGATGGCCCAGGGCACCCTGCGCCTGGTCTCCGCGCATCCGGTGGTGGACGGCGCGCTGGACGCCGTCGCGCGCGCGGCCTGGCGCAACAGCTCGAGCCTGTAGCCGCGCTGCACCCCGCATGGCAATGCGCGGGGCCGGCTCGCCTGGCGCTCCTTGCATGTCATTGCGGACTCGACCCGCAATCCATGGCGGCGCGCCCACGGCCCGCGATGGATCCCGGGTCGAGCCCGGGATGACATGCAGTTCAGGTGCGAGGGCACGGTGCCCTCACGCCTGCCACACCCCGAACCCTTTCTCCCGCAGCGCCATCCCCAGCTCCACCTCCATCTCGCACGCCGCGCGGTAAGGCATCGGGTTGTAGACCGCATAGAGATCCGGCCGCAGCCGCAGCCCGTATTCCTGCACGAAGCCGTTGGCCTGGATGCCCGCCTTGTGCCGGTCGAAGCGCAGGTCGGGATCGAGTCCCGTCATGCCCACGTACAGGAAGGGCATGCCGAGCCGGTAGTCGGGGTTGCAGCGGCGGAACTTCGCGTTGTTCCACACGCGGTCGTCCAGCTCCACCACGTACACGTGGTAGTGCAGGCGCCCGCCGCGCGCCACGGCTAGGCCGCGTCCGCGGCGCGCCAGCTGCCCTGCACGTGCACCTCGCTGCGCAGCGAGTTCGCGATGAAGCAGCGCGTGTGCGCCTCGTGGTGCAGTTCGTCCATGGCCGCGTCGTCCGGCCGGTTGGCGCCGGACACCACCACCTGCGGGCGCAGCACGATCTCCGCAATGCCCTCGCGGCCGTCGGCGAAGCGGCCCATGCGCGCCTGCGCCGCGTCGCTGTAACTGTCGACCACGTAGCCGCGCTCGGCGGCCAGCGAAAGGAACCACAGCATGTGGCAGCTCGACACCGACGCGACCAGCGCCTCCTCGGGGTCCACCGCCGAAGGATCGGAATAGGGCGGGCGCACGGAGTGCGGCGAGCTCGAGCCGGCGACCACGGCGCCGCCGTCGAAATGCCAGCGGTGCGCGCGGCTGTATTTGCGGTCGCTGAACGGCTGGGAGCCGCGCGACCATTCCACGGTGCAGCCATAGCTTGCCATCGGTGTCTCCTTCAGGTTCTCGCCAGCGCGGCCAGCGCGCTGCGCTCGGTTTGCGCCAGGTGCGCCTGCAGCACCTTCACCGCGGCCTTCGGGTCGCGCCGCCGCACGGCGCGCACCAGGGCGTGGTGTTCCTCGTGCCAGCCCTGCGCGCGCGAGCCCGGCTTCATGCGCGCGAAGTAGAAGCGGTCCACCAGGTAGCGCAGCCGGCGCACGATCGCCATCGACTCGGGCCGCTGCGCAGGAGCGTACAGCGCTTCGTGGAACTCGCGGTCGCCGGCGATCCAGTCCGCCACCGCGTGTGCCTTGTCCAGCGCGGCCTGCACGGTCTCCACGCGGTTGATGGTGGCGGGCGTGTGCAGCGGCACCGCCTCGGCCAGCACGTCGCTTTCGATCAGCAGGCGCAGCCGGAACCATTCGCGCAGGTCCGACGCGCTCGCCGTGCGCACGTACATGCCCTTGTTGGGGACCATCTGCACCAGCCCCTCGGCCTGCAGCTGGAACAGGGCCTCGCGCACCGGCACGCGGCTGACCCCGAACTCGGCGGCGATCTCCTCCTGCCTCAGCGGCGCGCCCGAGGCCCAGCGGCCGCGATCGAGCGACTGCCTCAGCAGCTGGGTCACCGCGGAGGAGGTGGTCTGGGCCATCGATGAGGCAGGCATCCCGGCTTTATACGTGTATACAAGTTGAGCCACAAGGCGGCTGAGGCATGCGCGCAACACCGCGCCGGCCCGGTTCCTCGCCGGTGAATATTCACGCGATCGGCCGGCTCATCGGTCCGGAGCGCATGAGTTTTTCACGCCTGCGCGCCCTGTAGGACGAGACGCTGTAACAGCCCGAACTTCCACCGACACGCCCTGTCAGTAGGTCTTGTTCGCAATTTGAAGCAGGGGACTACAGGGATGAAAGAGCGCATTGCTACGCACGTCGCTTCCGTTCACAACGTCGTGATGCTGGCGGGCCTGGTGGCCGTGGGCGTGACCGGGTCCGTTGGCAACCTGCCCGCGCCGACGTCGGACACCCTGGCCAGGCGCGTGCATGCGGGCAAGGTGGCGGAACCCGAGCCGCCGAAGCAGGCGCAGATCGCCATCGCCCCGAATCCCGCCGCCCTCGCGAAGTCCCCCTTCCGCGCGGACCCCGGCTACTTCGAGCAGCTTCGCAACAGGATGAACTGGCTGCCGGTGCGCTATGCCGGCAACGTGCTCAAGACGCCGGACCCGGAGTCGCGCCTGCTGCTGGCCCGGTCCGCCGCCAAGCGCGCGGGCCTGGAGGAGGTCGGCCTGAGCTACCGCGACGTGTACGGCATCATCAATGCGGAAACGTCCTGGATCCCGCGCATGGGCGCCAGCAAGGACGGCACGCCCAACCTCGGCATCGCGCAGTTCGAGCCCGCCACGGCCAAGGCCGTGGGCCTGACCGATCCGGGCGATCCCGTGCAGGCCGTGCATGCCGCCGCCGTCCACCTGAAGGACGCCGCGAAGTGGAGCGCCAAGCGCATCGCCGACCTGAAGCTCACGCCCGAGCAGCACGCGGTCAAGCTGCGGGAAGGCGTGTCCATCTACTACAACCTGTCCACCAAGGGCCGCAACGCCTGGAACGGCCGCAACACCGCCAAGCTGCCGGTGGAGACGCGCCGCCACATCGCCAACGCGCGCCTGGGCGCGCGCGAGGCCGCGGAGCTCGAATCGCAGCTGCGCGAACTCAAGGGCCGCATGAACCAGCCGCGCGTGATGACGGCTTCGTTCCCGAACGGCGGCAACTAGGCACCAGCAGGGCGCATCCGCACCAAGGCCGGCCGGCATCATGCCCGCCGGCCTTTTTTGCGTGCGCGCCGCGGGCTGGTCCGCACGCGCATGGTGC
>DASWUI010000059.1:0-3960 GCA_036401715.1 Ramlibacter sp.
GTCCTGCGCATCCTTCTTCAGGATGCGGTCGAACAGCACCAGGCTCTCCTCGTACTGCCCGCGCTTGACCTCGTCCTGCAGCCAGCCGAAGCGCAGCGGCGCAATCGCCTTGCGGTAGCTGTCGGCGCCCAGGTTGCCGCCCGCATCGCCCGCCATCTGCAGCAGCTCGTCGCGCCGGCCCGCCGTGGTGGGGTGCGTCTCGAACATGTCGCCGCGCTTGCCCGCGTCCTTGCCGCCGGTCACGCGCAGTTCCGCCAGCAGGTTGTCCCAGACGGCGGCGGCCTCCCGGCCGTCGTAGCCGGCGTGCCGCATCAGGCGCATGCCCATGCGGTCGGCCCGCGTCTCGTGCTCGCGCGAGAAGGCGAACATGTTGGCCAGCAGCCCGATCTGGCCCACGAAGGTGCCGATGCCGCCCACCATGCCCACCATGGTCGACAGGACCGCGCGGTCCTTGGCGGCGCGCAGCTGCTCCACCTGGTGGCGCTCCAGGTAGTGGCCCAGTTCGTGGCCCAGGATGGCCGCCAGCTGCGCCTCGTTCTCCACCCGCAGCATCAGGCCGCTCCACACCAGCATCATGCCGTTGGGGGCCATCAGGGCGTTGAAGTGCGGCACGCGCACGGCGTGCACTCGGATGTCCGGGCAGTGGCCGTCGCTCAGGCGGCAGACGATGTCGGTCAGGTAGTTCTTCAGCCCCTCGTCCCGGATCATCAGGGGACTGCGCTTGATGCGCTTTTCCTCGCGGTCCACCAGGCCCCACAGGCCGCCTTCGTCGGTGTCGGCGGCCGGCCGGCTGAAGCGGGGCGGCACCTTGATGGCGGACAGGTCCTGGGCGATCGCGGGCAGCCCGGCCAGCGCGCCGAAGCCGATGCAGTGACGGCAGGCGGAGCGCAGGAAGCCGCGGCGGCCGTCGTCGGGGGAGTGCGTGTTCATGGCGGGCTCACTGCTGGATGGGGGGAAAGCCCTTGAGCAGGGTTTCCACGGTTTCGACGGCGGGTTCCGGCTCGCGCAGGTCGCCGGACATGCGGTCCAGGCGGTTGAACCAGACCACGCGGCCCGTGTTCAGGTCCACGAGCGAGGCGTAGCCGACCTGCTCGCCGCCCAGGCTGATGGCCCCCAGGGCCGCCAGCCCGATCATCATGGCCTTGCGTTCCGGGCTGGCGTAGCTGTCGCGCACCCAGGTGAAAAGCGCGTAGTCGGCGCCGGTGCGCTCCTTGAGCGGCCGCACCGCCTCGCCCAGCGACCAGTCCAGGCGCTCCTGCTTGGTGGGCAGCTGCATCAGGCCGCGGCCGTAGTGGTGCAGCATCACCGCGTCGGCGACGGCGCGGTGCAGGTTGGTGATCTCCGCGAATTCGTCGGCCTGCGCCGCATCGAGCCGGGTCACCCGGGTGCCGAGCCGCTGGCGCTGCGCCTCCAGGGCGGCGACGAAATTGCGCTGCGCCGCGCGCGTCCAGTCGTCCCGCGGCTCCACGACCCCGCCGGCGCTCATGGAGAACAGCTCCATGTCGGCGGGCAGGACCAGCAGCCGGGAATCGGCGCTGCGGGCGGTGAACCCCGGCGCGAGCTGCCGGGAAGTGGCCTCCTGGGCCTGGGCGGTGGCGGCTGCCAGCAAGGTGGCGAGCAGCAGCGGTCGGGCGATGCGCGATGCGAACGAGGGCATGTGGTACTCCTGCCTCTGGGCTGCGGCCGCGGGACCCGATGAATTGCGCGGCGCAGCCAGCGAGACCCGAACTTTATGCAGAGGCACGCGGGGGTCCAGCGCTTCAAGTGCGGCGCGGGTAAATCTGTGCCCGCCCGCAGAATTTTCACGGGCCGTCCGGCCTGGCAACAGGCGGCGGGCGCCCCTGGGGAACCCCCACCCGCCCCCGGACTTGACCCCGGGCATTGGAATCCGGCCTGCCCGGCCCCACAATGCGGGCATGGCTGAACGCGTGATCCCGCTGGTCGACCAGCGCCTGACGGCGCTGCGCGCCGCCGTGCCCGCCCAGCCGGTCCCCGCCACCGGCCTGCTGGCCGACACGCTGGGCCGGCCCCTGCGCGACCTGCGCATCAGCGTCACGGACCGCTGCAACTTCCGCTGCAGCTACTGCATGCCCAAGGAGGTGTTCGACAAGGACTACCAGTACCTGCCGCATGCCTCCCTGCTGAGCTTCGAGGAGATCACGCGCCTCGCCCGCCAGTTCCTGGCCCACGGGGTGCGCAAGATCCGCCTGACCGGCGGCGAGCCGCTGCTGCGCAAGAACATCGAGATCCTGGTGGCGCAGCTCTCGCAGCTGCGCACGGTGGAAGGCACGCCGCCGGAGCTGACCCTCACCACCAACGGCTCGCTGCTGGCGCGCAAGGCGAAGTCCCTCAAGGACGCCGGCCTGCAGCGCGTCACGGTCAGCCTGGACGGCCTGGACGATGCCGTGTTCCGCCGCATGAACGACGTGGATTTCCCCGTGGCGGAAGTGCTGGAGGGCATCGCCGCCGCGCGCGAGGCGGGGCTGGGCCCGGTGAAGGTCAACATGGTCGTCAAGCGCGGCACCAACGAGCACGAGATCCTGCCGATGGCGCGCCACTTCCGCGGCACCGGCATCGTGCTGCGCTTCATCGAATACATGGACGTGGGCGCCACCAACGGCTGGTGCATGGACGAAGTGATGCCCTCCGACGAGGTGCGCGCCCTGCTGGCCACCGAGTTCCCGCTGGTGCCGCTGGAAGCGGCGGCGCCGGGCGAAACCGCGCAGCGCTGGGGCTATGCCGACGGCCAGGGCGAGGTCGGCTTCATCAGCAGCGTGACGCACGCCTTCTGCGGCGACTGCAACCGCGCCCGCCTGTCCACCGAAGGCAAGCTCTACCTGTGCCTGTTCGCCAGCAACGGCTACGACCTGCGCGCGCTGCTGCGCGGCGGTGCCTCGGACGAGGAACTGGCCTCGGCCATCGGCCACATCTGGCAGGGCCGCTCCGACCGCTACTCGGAGCTGCGCGGCACCCTCGCCGCGGAACCCGGGACGGGCCGCCGCCGGGTCGAAATGAGTTACATCGGCGGATAATCGCCCGATGATCGACAAGGACCAAGTGACCGGCGTGATCCTCGCCGGCGGCCGAGGCTCGCGCATGGGCGGGGTCGACAAGGGGCTGCAGAACTTCCGCGGCATGCCGATGGCGATGTACACCATGCTGCGGCTCGCCCCCCAGGTGGGCGAGGTGATGATCAACGCCAACCGCAACCTCTCCGCCTACGAGTCCTTCGGCGTTCCCGTGTGGCCGGACTCCATCTCGGATTACGCGGGGCCCCTGGCCGGCTTCCTGACCGCGCTGGAGCACTGCGAGACCGACTACCTGCTGACCGTCCCCTGCGACACGCCCCTGTTCCCCCAGGACCTGGCCGCCCGCCTGGGCGAGGCCCTGGAGCGCGAGGACGCCGAGATCGCCATGGCGGCGGCGCGCGAGGAGGCCCCCGGATCGGAGTCCGGGGCAGGCTCGCAGGTGCGCGCGCAGCCCGTGTTCTCGCTGATGAAGCGCGAGCTGATGGAAAGCCTGGTGCGCTTCACCCACGGCGGCGGCCGCAAGATCGATGCGTGGACCGCGCAGCACCGCACGGTGCTGGTCCCCTTCGACCGCGAGGGCGACGACCCGTCGGCCTTCTTCAACGCCAACACGCTCGCCGAGCTGCACAGGCTCGAACAATCCCGATGAGCCGCACGATCGCGGAGATCGCGGCGCAGCTGCAGGGCTATGACCCGCAGGCGCTGTCGGCCGAAGGCGTCGGCGAATTCCTCGCGCGGCTGGTGACGCGCGTGGCGGAGACGGAGACCGTGGGTGTGCTCGAGGCCCACGGCCGCGTGCTGGCCCGCGACCTGGTGTCGCCGATCAGCGTGCCGCCGCACGACAACTCCGCCATGGATGGCTACGCCTTCGCCGGCGGGCAGCTCGCCCGGGCCCCGCTGCAGCTGGAGGTGGTGGGCACCGCGCTGGCCG
>DASWUI010000060.1:0-5120 GCA_036401715.1 Ramlibacter sp.
GCCGTGCACCGAGTCGTACTGCAGCATGTAAGCCAGGTAGTCCGGCTCCAGCAGGTCGTTGATGCCGACGATCTCGATGTCGGAGAAGTTCGCAACCGCCGAGCGCAGCACGTTGCGGCCGATGCGGCCGAAGCCGTTGATGCCAACCTTGATAGCCATTCGATTCACTCCTGAAAAACGAAACCTTCCCCGAACGATGTCATGGCGGGCCGAGCCCGGGACGACATCCTCATGCCCGCTGCAGCACCGCGCGCACCGTGTCCGCCACGTTCTCCGGCGTGAAGCCGAAGTGCTTGAACAGGACATTAGCAGGAGCCGACTCGCCGAAGGTGTCGATACCCACGACGGCAGCGCAGCCGTACTTCCACCAGAAATCCGTCACGCCCGCCTCGACCGCGATGCGCGGCACGCCCGGCGGCAGCACCGTCTCCTTGTAGCCGCGGTCCTGTCGGTCGAAGGTGGTCGTGCTGGGCATGGAGACCACGCGCACGGCGATGCCTTCGGCGGCCAGCTGCTCGCGCGCCTTCAGCGCCAGCTGCACTTCCGAACCGGTGGCGATGATCACCGCGTCCGGCTCTTCCTCGCCGGCCAGCACGTAGGCGCCGCGGGCGATCTCGTCCAGCCCGCTCTTGGCCGCATACGGCAGGTTCTGGCGCGACAGCAGCAGCGCGGTCGGCCGGTTGGCGTTCTGCAGCGCGACCGTCCAGGCCACCGTGGTCTCGGCGGTGTCGGCCGGACGCCAGACGTCCAGCAGGGGAATCAGGCGCAGGCTGGCGGCGTGCTCGATCGACTGGTGCGTGGGGCCGTCCTCGCCGAGGCCGATCGAGTCGTGCGTGAACACGTGGATCACGCGCCGCCTCATCAGCGCCGCCATGCGGATGGCGTTGCGGCTGTAGTCGCTGAAGGTGAGGAAGGTGCCGCCGTAGGGAATGAAGCCGCCGTGCAGCGCCACGCCGTTCATGATCGCGGCCATGCCGAACTCGCGCACGCCGTAGTTGACGTGGCGGCCGATCCTGCCCTCGTTGCGCACCACCTCGCCCGACTGGTCGAAGCGCAGCGGCGGCGTGCTCTTGGTGTTGGTGAGGTTGGAGCCGGTGAGGTCGGCCGAGCCGCCCAGCATCTCGGGCAGCGCGGCGGTGAAGGTCTCCAGCGCCAGCTGCGAGGCCTTGCGCGAGGCGACGGTCTCGCCCTTGCTGTTGGCCGCCGCGATGGCGTCGGCGGCGATCTCGGCGAAGTTCGCGGGCAGCTCGCCCTTCATGCGGCGGGTGAATTCCGCGGCCAGCTCCGGGTGCGCCACGCGGTAGGCGGCGAAGCGCGCGTCCCAGGCGGACTCCAGCTCGTCGCCCTTGGCGCGCGCGTCCCATTCGTCGTACACGCCCTGCGGCAGCTCGAAGGGCTGGTGCTCCCAGCCGAGCGCGGTGCGGGTGAGCGCGATCTCGTCGGCGCCCAGCGGCTCGCCGTGCGCCTTGGCGGTGTTCGCGCGGTTGGGGGAGCCCTTGCCGATGTGCGTCTTGCAGACGATGAGGGTCGGCTTCTCGGCGCTGCGGCGGGCGTCGGCGATGGCGCGGTCCACCGCTTCGATGTCGTGACCGTCGATGGGGCCGATCACGTTCCAGCCGTAGGCGCGGAAGCGCGCCGGCGTGTCGTCGATGAACCAGGGCGTGACCTGGCCGTCGATGGAGATGCCGTTGTCGTCGTAGAGCGCGACCAGCTTGTTCAGCTTCCAGGCGCCGGCCAGCGCGCAGGCCTCGTGGCTGATGCCTTCCATCAGGCAGCCGTCGCCCATGAAGACGTAGGTGTGGTGGTCGACGATGGCATGGCCGGGCCGGTTGAATTCGGCCGCCAGCAGCTTCTCGGCCAGCGCCATGCCCACCGCGTTGGTGATGCCCTGGCCCAGCGGCCCGGTGGTGGTCTCCACGCCCGGCGTCACGTCCACTTCCGGGTGGCCCGGCGTCTTGCTGTGCAGCTGGCGGAAGCCCTTGAGCTCGCCGGGCGGCAGGTCGTAGCCGGTCAGGTGCAGCAGCGCGTAGACCAGCATGGACGCGTGCCCGTTGGACAGCACGAAGCGGTCGCGGTCGGCCCAGCGCGGGTTCTTCGGGTTGTGCCGCAGGTGACGGTGCCAGAGGGCCACGGCAATGTCCGCCATGCCCATGGGCGCGCCCGGGTGGCCCGAGTTCGCTTGTTGCACGGCGTCCATGGCGAGCGCGCGGATCGCGTTCGCCATCAGGGAATCGTTGGCCATCGGGGGCAGCTCCGGGAGGGGGAAGGAGGGCTCAGGGGAAACCCGGCATTTTAAGGGCCGGCGCCCGGGCACCCGGCGCACCCCGCAGGACGCCGTGCCTGGCATACATTCGGGTCATGAAAGGCCTGCACCTCACCGCCGACCTGTACCGCTGCCGTTGCGAGCCCGCGTGGCTGGGGGACGCGCAGAAGCTGGGCGCCTGGTGTGCCGCCGCGGCGCAGGCGGTGGGGCTGCAAGGCATCGGGCAGTCCTTCCTCCCGGTGGACGGCGGCGGCATCAGCGGCGCGCTGCTGCTGCCCGGCGCGCACGTGTGCCTGCACACCTGGCCGGGGGAGAAGTCGGTGGCGGTGGACGTCTACGTCGGCGACACCGGCACCGACCAGTCGGCCAAGGCGCGCGGCCTGATGTTCGCGCTGGTCAACCGGTTCCAGCCGGAATGGACGGAGCAGCGGTCGCTGGACCGGGGAGAAGAGGAATGAGCATTGCGCAGGCCATGGTCCTGGCGGCCGGCCGCGGCGAGCGGATGCGGCCGCTGACCGACCGCTGTCCCAAGCCGCTGCTGAAGGTCAAGGGCAAGCCTCTCATCGAATACCACCTGGACGCACTGGCGCACGGCGGCTTCCGCGACGTGGTGGTCAACACGGCCTGGCTGGGCGAGCAGATCGAGGACCACTTCGGCCACGAGAGCGCCAGCGGCTGCCGCATCAAGTATTCGCACGAGGGCAAGGACTTCGGCGGCGCGCTCGAAACCGCCGGCGGCATCGCGCGCGCGCTGCCCCTGCTGGCCGACGTGTTCTGGATCGTGGCGGGCGACGTCTACATGCCCCACTTCCTGTTCACCCGCGCGGCGTACGACAAGTTCGCCGCCGGCGGCAAGCTCGCGCACGTGTTCCTGGTGCCCAACCCGGACCACAACGCGAATGGCGACTTCGGCCTGGCGGCCGACGGCCATGCGCTGAACCAGGCGGACGAGCGCCACACGTATTCGACCGTCGCGCTCCTGCGCAAGGACCTGTTCGCGGGCCTGCCCCCCGGCAATCCCAAGGGCGAAGTGGTCAAGCTGGCGCCCCTGCTGCGCGCCGCCATGGACCGCGGCCAGGTCAGCGGCGAGCTGTACCACGGGCCCTGGACCGACGTGGGCACGCCCGAGCGGCTGGCCGCGCTGAACGCCGGCTGAGGCGGAAAGCCTTGGATTCCCGCCTGCGCGGGAATGACGACAGAATGGGGGCATGAACACCACCGTGCCCACCTCCGTGTACGCCCAGCGCCGCGCCCGGATGGCCGCGCAGCTCGGCGCCAACGGCATCGCACTGATCCCCACCGCGCCGGAGCGTCCGCGCAACCGCGATACCGATTTCCTGTACCGCCACGACAGCTACTTCTATTACCTGACCGGCTTCACCGAGCCGAATGCCTGGCTGGTGGTGACGGGCGACGGCAACAGCACGCTGTTCTGCCAGCCCAAGGACCTGGAGCGCGAGATCTGGGACGGTTACCGGCTCGGCCCCGAGGCCGCGGTGGGCGCGCTGGCGGTGAACGCCGCCTTCCCGGTGGGGGAACTCGACAAGCAGATGCCCAAGCTGCTGGAAAACCGCGACACGGTCTGGTTCCCGTTCGCCATCCACCAGGGGCTGGAGGAGCGCGTGGCCGGCTGGCTCAACCAGGTGCGCGCGCGCGTGCGCTTCGGCGCGCTGTGCCCGCAGCAGCAGCGCGACCTGTGCTCGGTGCTGGACGAGATGCGCCTGTTCAAGGATGCGCACGAGCAGGACATCATGCGGCGCGCCGCCGCGATCAGCGCCCGCGCCCACGTGCGCACCATGCAGGCCTGCGCCCGCATGCTGCGCGAGGGCAAGGACGTGCGTGAATTCCACCTGGACGCGGAACTGATGCACGAGTTCCGCCTGGGCGGCTCGCAATACCCCGCCTACAGCTCCATCGTCGCCGCCGGCGCCAATGCCTGCGTGCTGCACTACCGCGCCGACGTCGCGCCGGTGCGCGCGGGCGAACTGGTGCTGATCGACGCGGGCTGCGAGCTGGATGGCTATGCGAGCGACATCACGCGCACCTTCCCGGCCGACGGCAGGTTCAGCGGCCCGCAGCGCGCGCTCTACGACATCGTGCTGGCATCGCAGGAGGCCGCGGTGGCGGCGACCAAGCCCGGCGCGCGGTTCACCGATCCGCACGACGCGGCGGTGAAGGTGCTCGCCCAGGGCATGCTCGACGTCGGGCTGCTGGACAAGGACAAGGTGGGCACGCTCGAGGACGTGATCGAGAAGCGCGCCTACTTCGCGTTCTACATGCACCGCACCGGCCACTGGCTGGGCATGGACGTGCACGACTGCGGCAGCTACGTGGAGCCGGGCGAGGTCGGGCAGGTGAGCGAGCGCAAGGACCCGCTGTCGGGCGAGATCATCAAGAACCGGCCGAGCCGCATCCTGCAGCCGGGCATGGTGCTCACCATCGAGCCCGGCATCTACGTACGCCCGGGCGAGGGCGTGCCCGAGCAGTTCCACCACATCGGCATCCGCATCGAGGACGACGCGATCGTGACGCCGCAGGGTTGCGACCTGATCACCCGCGGCGTGCCGGTGAAGGCGGACGAGATCGAGGCGCTGATGCGGGCTTGAACCGCGGCCAGCCGTGCGTCGCGACAGCCGCGCGCTGCCGCCGCCGTGACGACCCCCCGCGCGCCCGCAGTCCTCACACCAGGTTGCGCAACTCCCGCAGCGCCACCGACAGCATCGCCAGGTCGCTGCCGGGCGTGTCCTGCAGTTCGGCCAGCAGCCGCTGCGCCCGCTCCAGCGCCTGACGGTTGCCGCGTTCCCAGCGGTCCAGCACGTCGCCCGGCTCGCCCTCGCCGTGCCCCAGCGCTTCCAGC
>DASWUI010000061.1:0-3887 GCA_036401715.1 Ramlibacter sp.
GAGGTCACCGCTGCGCGGCGTCTCCCGACGCGGGCGATTTGGATCCCCGCCTGCGCGGGGATGACGGCGTCCCCGGTGATGCCCTTTTGGGGCGCCGCGCACCCTTCTTGTGCGCTGCAGCAGTCGTCAGTGCGCCGGTCCCGGCAGCACCTGCGCCAGCGCCAGCACCGCCTCCGCCACGTCCACCAGCCGCCGGTTCTGGTTCATCGCCATCTGGCGCAGCGCCTTGTAGGCCTCGTCTTCGCTCATGTGCCGGTGCGCCATCAGCAGCCCCTTGGCGCGCTCCACCGCCTTGCGCTCGTTGAGCGAGGAGCGAACGGCCTCCAGTTCGTCGCCCATCGCCTGCAGCCGGCGCGCCTGTTCCTGCAGCATCGCCGGCAGGGTGCGCTCCAGGTGCGGGCCATAGGCGGCCGCGTCCGGCGCGGCCTGGCTGTCCTCGGCGGCCAGGGCCTCCAGCAGCGCGCGCTGGTCGCGCAGTTCGGCGCGGGCCTGCGCGATGCGCGCCTCGCACAGGTGCCGCAGGTGCAGCGCCAGCATGTCTTCCACCGTGCGCATGGCGTCGAGCCGGCGCGTGCACCAGTCGTACCAGGGCAGGCTGAGGTTGCGCTCCAGCGGACCCGGCCGGCCGCCGCAGCCCAGGCGGCGCAGCCGCGCGATCTCCGCCAGCACCTGCGGCTCGCGGCTGGCGTGGTCCACGCGCAGCACGTCGGCATCCGCGAAATCGCTGAACACCTGGAAGCAGCCGTGCTGCGAATCCACCAGGTGCCTCCATTGCTGCTGGCCGGCGGCGTCTATGCTGCCGGCGGCGAAGGCCCCGGCACCGAAGGCGCGCTCCTGCCCCGCGAACTCCTTGCCCTGCATGAAGTTGAACAGCGCCACCAGCGCGCGCGACACCTCCGGGTCGCTGGCGCTGTCGGCCGCCTCGAACACCACCGCCAGCAGGCCGGCCACCAGCCGCACGTAGGCCGTGGTCGCCTCGCGCGCGGAAAGCGCCTGCCGCGCGATGCGCTCGCGCAGCGCCGGCAGCGCGTCCAGCCCGTGCAGCACCACCGCGACCCGGCTGAACAGCCGTGCACCATTGCGGGCATGGCTGGAGCCGGTGTCCAGGCGGCCGAACTGCGCCCGGGCCTCCTGCTCGCAGGCCCGGCACTCGGCGACCTGCTGCAGGCGCTGCGCCGCCAGGCGGGTGCCGCCGGAGCCCAGGAAGATGTTGGAGATGCCGCGCTCGCGCTGCAGCGCATGGATGAAGCGGCCGATCACGCCCACCAGCTCCGCGGTGCGGGCGAGCTCCTCGAGTTCGGTGATCTCGCATTGCCGGGCGGCGAGCAGGAAACTGGATCCGGAAGTCATTCGCCGCGGGTGCAGCAACAAACATGCCGCTGCCGTGGGGACAAGGGCTCGCCGCTACACTGGCCCCATGATCGTGCTGGGAATCGAGTCGTCCTGTGACGAGACCGGCGTCGCGCTGGTCGAGGCCGGCGGGACGGGGGTCCCGGCATTGCGCGCGCACGCCCTGCACAGCCAGGTGGACATGCACCAGGCCTACGGCGGGGTGGTGCCGGAGCTGGCGAGCCGCGACCACATCCGCCGCGTGCTGCCGCTCGCGCAGCAGGTGCTGGCCGAGGCCGGCTGCGCGCTGGGCGACGTGGACGTGGTGGCCTATACGCGCGGGCCGGGCCTGGCCGGTGCGCTGCTGGTGGGCGCCGGCGTGGCCTGCGCGCTGGGCGCCGCGCTGGGCAAGCCGGTGCTGGGCGTGCACCATCTCGAGGGCCACCTGCTGTCGCCTTTCCTGAGCCAGGACCCGCCGCAGTTCCCCTTCGTGGCCCTGCTGGTTTCCGGCGGCCACACGCAGCTGATGCAGGTGGAAGGCGTGGGCGAGTACCGCATGCTGGGCGAGACCATCGACGACGCGGCCGGCGAGGCCTTCGACAAGTCGGCCAAGCTGCTCGGCCTGGGCTACCCGGGCGGGCCGGCGCTGTCGCGCCTGGCGGAGCAGGGCGACCCGGCGGCCTTCCAGCTGCCGCGCCCGCTGCTGCACAGCGGCGACCAGGACTTCTCCTTTGCCGGGCTGAAGACGGCGGTGCTCACCCAGGTCAACAAGCTGGGGGACGGGCTGGAGGCGCGCAAGGCCGACCTCGCCGCTTCCACCGAGGCCGCCATCGTCGAGGTGCTGGTGAGGAAGGCCCTGGCCGCGCTGGACAGCAGCGCCCTGCAGCGCATCGTCGTGGCCGGCGGCGTCGGGGCCAACCGCCGCCTGCGCGCCCAGCTGGACGCTGCCTGCGCCAGGCGCGGCGTGCGCGTCCACTATCCCGAGCTGTCCCTGTGCACCGATAACGGCGCCATGATCGCGCTGGCGGCCGCCATGCGGCTGCAGGCCGGCGTCCAGGAGGCGCGGGACTCCTACGCCTTCGACGTCAAGCCGCGCTGGCCGCTGGAGCAGCTGTCCGCCGCCTGACGGCTGGCGGGTTTTCCCGCAAGATTCCGGACAGCCTGCCGTGCCTAAGATGGGGCATGAGCGTTCCCGCCACTTCCTCGCAGCCCTTCGACGACCCCGCCGGCACCTGGAACCGCCGGTTCTCCGAAACGGGTTACCTGTTCGGCACCGAGCCGAACGGCTGGCTGCACGACCACGCGGACCTGCTGCAGGCCGGGCAGCGCGTGCTGTGCGTGGCCGACGGGGAAGGGCGCAACAGCGTGTTCCTGGCGCAGCGCGGGCTGACGGTCGATGCCTTCGACATTTCCGAGGTGGGCGTGCGCAAGGCGCGCGACTTCGCCCGCATCACCGGCGTCAAGGTGAACTTCGCGGTGGCGGACATCGCCCAGCTGCAATGGCCCCAGAGCCTCTACGACGGCGTGGCGGCGATCTTCATCCAGTTCGCCGACCCCGAGCTGAGGGCGCGCATCTTCCAGGGCATCCTGCGCTGCCTGAAGCCGGGCGGCATCCTGATCCTGCAGGGCTACACGCCCAGGCAGCTCGAATACCGCACGGGCGGGCCGCCCTTCGCCTCGCACATGTACAAGCCGGAGCTGCTGAGGGAGGCCTTCGCCGGCACCGAGATCCTGGAGCTGCGCGAGTACGAGGCCGACCTGGCGGAAGGCAACGGCCACAAGGGACGCTCGGCCCTGATCGGGATGGTGGCGCGGAAGCCGGCATGAAAAAGACCGCGCGATGCGCGGGCGTTTCATGCCGCCCCCGCGCAGGCGGCGGCCCACGCGTCACGCGGACTTGCCGAACCACTCCGCCCAGTAATCCAGGCAGGCCTTGATCTTCGGCAGCCGGTGGCGCGTGCCGGCGGTGACCGCGTAGACCGGCACGGGCCGCGGGTCCACGAACTGCGGCAGCACCGGCACCAGCAGGCCCTGCGCCACCAGCACGTCGCCCACCAGCGTGGCCAGGCGGCCGATCCCCAGTCCCTGCAGCACCATGGTCGCCGCCATGTTGGTGTCGTTGGCGCGCCATTGGCCTTGCGCGGCGAAGCTGCGCTCCTCGCCGTCGACGCGGAAGGGCCACTCGTTGAGCATCGCCACCACGCTGTTGGTCACCAGGGTGTGGCCGGCGAGGTCCTCGGGCGCCGCGGGCAGGCCCCGCGCCCGGGCATAGGCGGGCGCGGCGTACAGGGCGCGTCCCAGCGTGCCGATCTGGCGCGCCACCACCGTGTCGGGCAGGTTGGTGGCGCTGCGCACCGCGATGTCGATGCGCTCGCGCGTCATGTCCACGAGCCGGTCGCCGACCTCCAGTTCCACCTGCACCCGCGGGTGGCGCGCGGCCAGCCCTGCGAGGCTGGGGACCAGCTGGTACTGGGCGACCACGGTGCTGGCCGCCACGCGCACCAGCCCGCTGGGCTCGCCGGCGCGCGCCGCGAAGGTGCCTTCCATTTCCTCCATGG
>DASWUI010000062.1:0-11241 GCA_036401715.1 Ramlibacter sp.
GGCGTTTCGCGGAATGCGTGGCGTGCTACGTGAAGTGTCCCGACGGCGCGGAGTGCGAGTGCGAATGCCAGTGAGCGGCCTCGCGGCGGGCTGACGCACTCCAGGCCCGCGGCGGTATCAGCAGCGCGAATCCCGCGCACGCAGCAGCGGCGCCGCCGCGCCCGCGCGCAGCGCGTCGCCTGCCAGCTCGAACCGCCGCGCTCCCGCGACCTCCGCATCCAAGTGCAGCACGTGCCCGTGCAAGCGGCCCGTCGTCGGCGCGCCCGTTTCGGTGCGGACTTCCACTTCCTGGTGGCGCTGGACCAGCCGCAGCGGCCCGGCCTGCCCGCACCACAGGCCTTCCACCCTCGCCGGCACCACCCACAGGTGGACCCGGCTGGACTTCTCCAGGCCCACCTGCTTGTCCGGCACCGGGACGATGGTCGTCACATCGGGCTTCCAGTCGCCCATGTCCCAGTCGTGCGACACGATGCGCGTGCCGGGCCGGAGCGCCAGCACGGAGGGCCGCAGCTGCAGGTTCACCTCCGGCAGCAGGTACATCGTGACGACGCTCGCCCGCGACAGGTCGGTGTGGAACAGGTCCTGCTCGCGGAACTGCACGCGGTCCGCCACTCCGGCTTCGCGGGCATTCTTCTGGCTCTCGCGCACCAGGCGCGGGTCGATCTCCACGCCCAGCCCGGTCGCGCCGAAGCGCCTGGCCGCCAGGATCACGATGCGGCCGTCGCCCGAGCCGAGG
The DNA here is from genome assembly GCA_036401715.1 of Ramlibacter sp. GTDB lineage: Bacteria > Pseudomonadota > Gammaproteobacteria > Burkholderiales > Burkholderiaceae_C > Ramlibacter. Next base: position 737 of record DASWUI010000062.1, read on the forward strand.
TCGATCACGTGGTCGCCCGGTCCCACGTCCGCCAGCCGCAGCATCTCCAGCGTGACGTTGTCCGGCGAGGTGATGAAGGGCACTTCGTCGATCACCTGCGCGTGCGCGGAGACCACCGCGCCGAGCAGGCAGCCGGCGAAGGCGCGCCTCATGCCGCAGCCCGCGCCATCAGGGTGAAGCCCTTGCGCGGCAGCTGCAAGGCCACCACGCCCGCCGTCACCAGCAGCGCGCCCGCGAGGCCGAAGGCCACCCAGTGCGTGTGGAAGGTCTCGTAGCCCCAGCCGCCCAGCCACGAGCTGAGCATGCCGCCGACCTGGTGTCCCACGAAGGCCATGCCGTACAGCACGCCCACCAGCCGCACGCCGTAGACGTCGGCCAGGATCGCCGACGACATGGCGATGCTGCCGGCCCACACGAGGCCGCCGATCGCCGCGGCGATGTACAGCTCCCAGTGCGTGCCCACCGCCACCAGCGCGAAGAAACCGAGCCCGCGGATGAAGTAGATGGCCGCGAGGATGTTGCGCCGCTGCAGCCGGTCGGCCATGCGGCCCAGCACCAGCGTGCCGCCGATGGCCACCACGCCGATCAGGCCGATGCCCATGGAGCTGCTGTAGGCGTCGAAGCCGTGGTCCATCAGCATGGGCATGCCGTGCGTCCCCAGCAGGTTCATGCTGAAGCCGCAGGCGAACAGGCCGAACACCACCTTCCAGAACGGCGCCGTGCGCATCGCCTCGCGCGCCTTCAGGCTGGGCGGCGGCGTGCCGCTGCGCGCGCGCTGCGCCGCGAATTCCTCCGGCTCGACGTCCGTGTGTTCAGGCGCGCCCTCGCGGATCACCAGCAGCGCCGCCGGCAGCGTGAACAGCGTGAACACCACGGCGAAGCCGACCAGGGTGGGCCGCCAGCCGAAGGCTTCGATCGACGCGGTCAGCACCGGCGTCATCAGCGCCATGCCCGCCATGGAGCCGGTCGAGAGGTAGAACAGCGCCTTGCCGCGCTCGCGCGTGAACCAGTGGCTGATCACCGGCGTGAGCGACACCGGACTGACGAAGGCCAGCCCCACCGAGAGCAGCACGCCGAAGGCCAGCAGGAAAGGGAGGGCCGAAGTGGCGGTCACGCTCCACAGCACGGAGGCGACCACCAGCGCGGTGCCGGCGAGGAGCACCGGCCGCGTGCCGTGGCGCGCGATCAGCATGCCGGCCACCGGCATCGCCAGCCCGTAGATGATCATGCCCACCGCGACGATGGTGGCCAGCAGGCTGCGGCTGAAGCCCAAGTCACGCGCGATCGGCAGGAAGAAGGGCCCGAAACTCAGCCGCATGCCCGTGGAGAGCAGGGTGAGCACGGCGGCCGCCGCGACGATGTTCCATCCGAAGTACCAGCGAGGAGCAGCCATCCGCGCATCATAGGGAAGCCGCGGGCCGCGCGCCCGGGGCTGGTCTAATTGGCCCCCATGGAACAAGCCTCCGCCCTTACTCCCGAACTGCTCGCGCAGCTGCGCGGCTGGGAAGGCCGCAGCGAGACGCTGCACGACGAGATCACGGCCGCCCCGGTGCGCAACCTCTCGGCCACCCTGGACCGCGACGATCCCGCGCCGGCGGCCGGCAGCGAGCTGCCGCCCCTGTGGCACTGGCTGTACTTCCTGCCGAGCGCGCGCCAGAGCGAACTGGGCCCGGACGGGCACCCGAAGCGCGGCGGGTTCCTGCCGCCGGTGCCGCTGCCGCGCCGCATGTGGGCGGGCGGGCGCCTGCAGTGGCTGGCGCCGCTGCGTGTAGGTGAAAAGATTGAGCGGACCTCGCGCATCGCCTCGGTCACGCACAAGTCCGGCCGCACCGGCGACCTGGTGTTCGTGCTGGTGAAGCACGAGGTGCGCAACGCGCAGGGCGTGGCGCTCACCGAGGAGCACGACATCGTCTACCGCGCCGCGGCGCAGCCGGGCGACCCGGCGCCGCCGCCGCAGGCCGCTCCCACCGGCGCCGTGTGGTCGCGCGAGATCGTGCCCGACGACGTGCTGCTGTTCCGGTATTCGGCGCTCACCTTCAACGGCCACCGCATCCACTACGACCGCAAGTACGTGACGGAGGTCGAGGGCTACCCGGGCCTGATCGTGCACGGGCCGCTGATCGCCACGCTGCTGGTCGACCTCGCGCGCCGGCAGAAGCCGGGCGCGCGCCTGCGCAGCTTCGGCTTCAAGGCCGTGCGCCCCACCTTCGACCTGCATCCCTTCCGCGTCAACGGCATCCCTTCGGCCGACGGCCGCGGCGCGCAGCTGTGGGCGCAGGACCACGAGGGCTGGCTCACCATGCAGGCGGAGGCGCAGTTCGCATGAAGACGCAGATCCCCACCCCCGACGCCTGGCAGGAAATCCGGGAGGCGATGCGCGACCTGTGCGGCCGCTTCGACTCCGCGTACGGGCAGCAGGTGGACACCGAGCGCGGCTACCCGGAGGCCTTCGTGGACGCGCTCACCGAAGCGGGCTGGCTGGCCGCGCTGATCCCGTCCGAATACGGCGGCTCGGGGCTCGGCCTGGCCGAGGCCTCGGTGATCATGGAGGAGATCAACTTCTCCGGCGGCAATGCCGGCTCCTGCCACGGCCAGATGTACAACATGGGCACGCTGCTGCGCCATGGCTCGCCGGAACAGAAGAAGCAGTACCTGCCCGGCATCGCCAGCGGCAAGCTGCGCCTGCAGACCATGGCGGTGACCGAGCCCACCACCGGCACGGATACCACGCAGCTCAAGACCACCGCCGTGAGGAAGGGGGACCGCTACGTCGTCAACGGCCAGAAGGTCTGGATCTCGCGCATCCAGCACTCCGACCTGATGATCCTGCTGGCCCGCACCACGCCGCTGGCGGAAGTGAAGCGCAAGAGCGAAGGCATGAGCATCTTCATCGTCGACCTGCACCAGGCCATCGGCCGCGGGATGACGGTGCGGCCCATCCAGAACATGGTGAACCACGAGACCAACGAGGTGTTCTTCGACAACCTCGAGATCCCGGCGGAGAACCTGATCGGCACCGAAGGGCAGGGCTTCAGGTACATCCTGGACGGGCTGAACGCCGAGCGCACGCTGATCGCGGCGGAGTGCATCGGCGACGCCTACTGGTTCGTCGAGCGGGCGCGCCGCTACGCCAGCGACCGGGTGGTGTTCAACCGGCCGATCGGCCAGAACCAGGGGGTGCAGTTCCCGATCGCCGACGCGTACATCGAGACCGAGGCAGCCAACCTGATGCGCTTCAAGGCCTGTTCGCTGTTCGACGCGGGCCAGCCCTGCGGCGGCGAAGCCAACATGGCCAAGTACCTGGCGGCCAAGGCTTCCTGGGAAGCGGCCAACGTCTGCCTGCAGACGCACGGCGGCTTCGGCTTCGCGCACGAATACGACGTGGAGCGCAAGTTCCGCGAGACGCGCCTGTACCAGGTGGCGCCGATCTCCACCAACCTGATCTACTCCTACGTCGCCGAGCACCTGCTGGGGCTGCCGCGCAGCTTCTGAAGGCGCCCGCGGAAGGGCCGCCGAAAGTGCTGCTATAATTTGAGGCTTCGCGGCTGTAGCTCAGTTGGATAGAGTACTTGGCTACGAACCAAGGGGTCGTGGGTTCGAATCCTGCCAGCCGCGCCAGAATTTCGGTTCTAGAACAACGGGTTAGATGCATGTGCGTCTAGCCCGTTTTTCTTGGTGCCTGGCTTTTCCTCGCTGCCTCGAGCGGATCGGCCGCTCGCAACCCGCAGCAGGGTGTACCGAGCGGCGGCGTTCACCGTCATCGCGGCGCGCTCGGGCGGCTCGAGTGCCCCCGAAGTTCGCTCCAGCTTGACGGCCGGGGGTGAACAATCGACGAAATCAGGTGCCGGAGGTCGGCGTCGGCTCCAGATTCCGCGAGTCGCTCCGAAGCGTGAAGCCACACCCCGCCGAAGTGGCTCAACTCGGATACCCAATGAGCGCGGATGGTCTTGCGAACCTTGCGTTCCAGGAAGGGCAGGCCCAGTAACAGACGCAGCGCGGGTCTGCGCTCCCACGCGACGATTCTGACGAGCGCAACGAAGACCTGGCGGCCATCATCGCCCTTCGGAAGAACACTAATGCGGCCTCTGTGCAGAGCCTTCCGAGTTTCCCGCCTTCAGGTTCTCGAGGTAGGTGAGGAGCCGATCCGATTCGGATTTGTCGAACGCGGCTTCTGCCCCGAGTTCAATGCACCTTTCTCTGACCGCGGGCGTTGCATACGCGCTGAAGACGATGGCTCTGCCGACATCCGAGCTTTGCTTCGCACGCGTGATCAGGTTGAACCCCGACCCGCCGTCGATCATCAAGTCAAGGAGGACGACGTCCCAACTGCCCCGGTGTGTCTGGAGCCAGTCGGTCGCTTCCATCTCGGATACGGCGGTTCCGATGACATGGAAGCCTCCAATGGTTTCCAGCCAGTCGCACAGTGTTGCGGTGGTGGATCTGGAGTCCTCAACGATCACGACGCGAATTGCCACAGTTCTTCTGTTCCGGCGCTAACCCGTTGTTGTTGATTGGTACTGCCCTGTTGCAGCGCACATTGGATGTTAATGGAGACCGAAAAGCTGTAGGTGGCGTCCTGCTGTGAGGTAGGTGCGCGCCTACGCGGTGCGCGTGAGCCAGGTCTCGGTCGGGAATGATCCGGCCACAAGGCACGGCGGAACGAAGACCGGCCAGGTGTCGGCCGCGTCCTACGCCGCCATCCGCCGTCGCGCCAGCCTGGCCACGGCACTGCGCCGGATAATCCGCCGTGATGCAGAGCGACCGCTTCGAAGCAGGAGACATCGTCCGGTTGAAGTCCGGCGGCCCACCGATGGTGGTGCGCGCCGCCAGCGGCGACACGGCCTACTGCCAGTGGTACGCCGGCGTCGACCTCCACCAGGGCACTTTCCTGTTCAGCTCGCTGCGCAACGTCGGCCGGGAGCGGCGCACCGTCGCGCCGCAGGCGGCCGCCGCGGCCAAGCTCACTCCGCCGCGATCTTCTGCGTCTTCATGAGGCCGGCCCAGTCGGCCGACTCCTGCGCCAGCGTGCCGGCCAGCTGCGCCGGCGGCAGGTAGGCCGGAATCGCGCCCTGTTGCGCGGCAGCCTGCGCCAGGTCGGGGCTCTCCAGCACGCTGCGCACCGCTTCGTCCAGCCTTGCCACCACGGCGGCGGGCGTGCCCGCGGGTGCCAGCAGCATCAGGCGCGGTGCCACGTCGAAGCCCGGCAGCGCGTCGGCCATGGGGGGCACGTTCTCCGCGCCCGCCAGCTTGCCGGTGTTCATCAGCGCGATGGGGCGCACCTTGCCCGAGCGCGCCTGGGCCAGGCCGGCGGCCGCGCTGACCACGCCGATCGGCACCTGCCCGCTGATCACGTCCGGCAGGATCTGTGCCGCCCCGCGGTAGGGGATGTGCACGATGAAGGCGCCGGTGCGCGCCTTCAGCATCTCGAATCCGAGGTGGTGCACCGTGCCGACGCCGGAGGTCGCATAGGAATACTTGCCGGGGCTGGACTTCAGCAGCGCGACCAGCTGCTTCGGGTCGTTGGCGGCAACGCTGGGGTGGGCGACGATCAGCAACGGCGCGATGAAGGTGCCGGCCACCGGCGTGAAGGCCTTCAGCGGATCGAGGTTGGCGCGCGGCTGCAGGTGCGAGGTGATCAGCATGCCGCTTTCGCCCATCAGCAGCGTGTAGCCGTCGGGCGCCGAGCGCGCGACCGCTTCGGCGGCGATCATGCCCGAGGCGCCCGCGCGGTTCTCCACCACCACCTGCTGGCCCAGCACCGGCGCCAGCCGCTGCGCCAGCATGCGCGCCATCGCGTCCACGCCGCCGCCGGCCGCATAGCCCACCAGCACGCGCACCGGCTTGTTCGGAAAGGATTGCGCCGCGGCCAGCGGCGCCGCGAGCGCCAGCGCGGCGGCGATCGCGGCGCGGCGGCTGAGTCTGCCAAGGCAAGGCTTCACTGCTCGTCTCCTGTCGTGTGTCCACATGCGCCCCATCTTGCCGCGCCGGGCGCGTACTGCGACCGCGTGCTTTCCCGCGCATGGTGCTGCGGGTGCCGTCCTGCATGGTTTGTGTATGCATGCGCACACAGCCGCACACCCACGGTCGCGCAGCCGCGTTGCAGAATTTGCGGATACCTCAGGCAGTGGCGCATGACATCGACAACAAGGCGTCTACCGATAGGAGCGGAATACCGCGCGGGCACCGGGACGCACTTCCGCGTCTGGGCGCCGGCCGCGCGCGCGGTGGACGTGGCGCTGGAAGGCGCGCGGGCGCACGCGCCGCTGCGCCACGAAGGCGGCGGCTACTTCTCGGGCTGGGTCGCCGAGGCGAAGCCCGGCACGCGCTACCGCCTGCGCCTGGACGGCAAGGAGGCCTTCCCCGATCCCGCATCGCGCTGGCAGCCGGAGGGTCCGCACGGTCCCTCCGAAGTGGTGGCGCTCGATGCCTACGACTGGAAGGACGGCGGCTGGCCGGGGGTGGGCCCGCGCGGGCAGGTGCTGTACGAGATGCACATCGGCACCTTCACGCAGGAGGGCACCTATGCGGCGGCGGAGCGGCACCTGCCCTTCCTGAAGGACCTGGGCATCACGGTGCTGGAGCTGATGCCCGTCAACGAGTTCAACGGCCCCTTCGGCTGGGGCTACGACGGCGTCAACCTGTTCGCGCCCACCCGCCTTTACGGCAGGCCGAGCGAGCTGCGGCACTTCATCGACACGGCGCACGGCCTCGGGCTGGGCGTGATCCTGGACGTGGTCTACAACCACTTCGGCCCCAGCGGCAACTACCTCACGCGCTTCTCGCCGCACTACGTGAGCACCCGGTACGAGAACGAGTGGGGCGACGCGATCAACTTCGACGGCGAGCACAGCGGCCCCGTGCGCGAGTTCTTCGCCAGCAACGCGGCCTACTGGATCGACGAATTCCATTTCGACGGGCTGCGCATCGACGCCACCCAGTGCCTGTTCGACGCCAGCCCGACCTACATCGTGGCCGAGGTCGCCCAGCGCGCGCGCGCCGCCGCGCGCGGCCGCCGCGTGTACATCACCGCCGAGAACGAGCCGCAGCATGCCGAGCTGGTGCGGTCGCCGGAGGCCGGCGGCTGCGGCGTGGACGCCCTGTGGAACGACGACTTCCACCACAGCGCCACCGTCGCGGCCACCGGCGCCTGCGAGGCCTACTACAGCGAGACGCGCGGCACGCCGCAGGAGCTGATCTCCGCCGTGAAGTGGGGCTTCCTCTACCAGGGCCAGTACTACGGCTGGCAGAAGAAGCGCCGCGGCCATGCCGCGCTGGACCTGCCGGCCCACCACTTCATCCAGTGCCTGCAGAACCACGACCAGGTCGCCAACAGCGCCCGCGGCCAGCGGCTGCACCAGCTGACTTCGCCGGGCCGGCTGCGCGCGCTGACCGCGCTGATGCTGCTGACGCCCTGCACGCCGCTGCTGTTCCAGGGCCAGGAGTTCGCCGCGGGCGCGCCCTTCCTCTACTTCGCGCGGCACGAGGAGGCGCTCAACGACCTCATCCGCAAGGGCCGGCACGAGTTCCTCACCCAGTTTCCCAACATCGCGAGCGCGGAAGGTGGCAAGCTGCTGGCGCTGCCCGATGACGAAGCGACCTTCCGCCTATGCAAGCTGGACCACGCCGACCGCGAACGCAACGCACACGTCGTGCTGCTGCACCGCGACCTGCTGCGCCTGCGCCGCGAGGACCCGGTGTTCGCCGCGCAGGACAGCCGGCGCATGCACGGCGCGGTGCTCGGGCCGGAAGCCTTCCTGCTGCGCTTTTTCGGCGCGGATGGCGGCGACCGCCTGCTGCTGGTGAACCTCGGCGCGACGCTGCCCCTGCAGCCGATGCCGGAGCCGCTGCTGGCGCCGCCGGCGGGCATGCGCTGGAAGCTCATGTGGCACAGCGAGGATCCGCGCTACGGCGGCAACGGAATGAAAGAGATCGACGGCGAGCACAGCTGGCGGCTGCCCGCGCACGCGCTCGCCGTCCTGGAACCCCACCCCCTGGAGGACGACGATGGCTGAAGCCATCCTGAACAGGATGCCCTGGGCCGGGCACGACCGGAATCCCGAAAGCCTGCTGACGCGCGAATGGCTGGTGACCAACGGGCTGGGCGGCTACGCGTCCGGCTCGATCGCCGGCGTCGCCACCCGCCGCTACCACGGGCTGCTGATCGCGGCGCTGCCCACGCCGATCGGCCGCACCGTGATGCTCAGCCACTTGGGCGAGTGGGTGCGCCTGCCGGACCGGCGCGTGATCCGGCTGGCCGGCGAGGAGCGCCCGGGGCACCCGCTGGAACTGCCGGAGGTGCTGACCGAATTCCGGCTCGAGATGGGGCTGCCCGTGTGGACCTACCACGTGGGCGAAACGGTGATCGAGAAGCGCATCCTGCTGCCCTACGGCCAGAACACGGTGCACGTGAACTACCGGATCGTCTCCGGGCCGTCCGGTGTGCGCCTGATCCTGCGCCCGCGCCTGCATTTCCGCGGCCACGAGCAGGCGGTGGAGGAAGGCTACGACGAGCCCTGCCGCCTGCACGTGATGGCGCGCCGCTTCGAGGTGCACTCCGAGAGCAACCCGCACCTGCCGCCCCTGCGCATGACCATGATCGGGCGCGATGCGCAGCTGGTGCTGGAAGGCGGCGGCTTCGAGGAATTCTTCTATCGCCTGGAAGCCTCGCGCGGCTACGCCTCGCGCGGCCGCGTGTGGACGCCCGGCCGCTTCCGCGCGGAGCTCGCGCCCGACGAGGAATGCACGCTCGTCGCATCCACCGAGAGCTGGGACACCATCCAGGCGCTGACGCCGCAGCAGGCCCGGCACGCGGAACACGCGCGGCGCGAACGCCTGATCGAGCAGGCCGACCCGTCCGCGCGCACCGGCCGTGCCGCGGAACTGGTGCTGGCGGCCGACCAGTTCATCATCGCGCCCTTCAGCCGGCAGGCCGACGCGGCCCGCGCCCTGGCCGAGGGCGACCAGGCGCGCACCGTGATCGCCGGCTACCACTGGTTCACCGACTGGGGCCGCGACACCAGGATCAGCCTGGAGGGGCTCACGCTCGCCACCGGGCGGCACGCGGAAGCGGGCTACATCCTGCGCACCTTCCTGCACTACGTGAAGGACGGCCTGATCCCCAACATGTTCCCCGAGGGGCAGAACGAGGGCCTGTACCACACCGCCGACGCGACGCTGTGGTTCTTCCATGCGATGGACCGCTACGTCGCGGTCACGGGCGACCGCCTCACCCTGCGGCATGCGATCCCGACCTTCCTGGACATCATCGAGCACCACCTGCGCGGCACGCGCTTCAACATCGGCGTCGATGGCCGCGACGGCCTGCTGCGGCAGGGCGCCGAGGGCTACCAGCTCACCTGGATGGACGCCAAGGTGGAAGGCTGGGTGGTGACGCCGCGCCGCGGCAAGGCGGTGGAGCTCAACGCGCTGTTCTACAACGCGCTGCGCCTGATGGAGCGCTGGCTGGACGAGGAAGGGCAGGAGCAGCGCGCGCAGGAGATGGCGCAGCACGCGCACCGCCTGCGCGAGAGCTTCAACCGGCGCTTCTGGAATCCGCAGACCGGCTGCCTGTACGACGTGGTGGACGGCGAGGGCGGCGACGATCCCGCGATCCGGCCCAACATGATCTTCTCGATCGCGCTGCCGCACCCGGTGCTGGAGCGCGAGCACTGGCGCAGCGTGCTGGACGTCGCGCGGCGCCTGCTGGTCACGCCGGTGGGGCTGCGTTCGCTGGCGCCGGGCCATCCCGACTACAAGCCCTATTACGACGGCGACCTGCGCGCGCGCGACGCCGCCTACCACCAGGGTACGGTGTGGGGCTGGCTGGCCGGGCCCTTCGCGGATGCCTGGCTCAAGGTGCACCCCGAGGACAACGAAGGCATCGCGCACCTGATCGAAGGCTTCGCCAACCACCTGGGGGAGGCCTGCATCGGCTCCATCAGCGAGATCTTCGACGCGCAGGAGCCCTTCACCCCGCGCGGCTGCGTCGCGCAGGCGTGGAGCGTCGCCGAGGTGCTGCGGATCCTGGTGAAGTGCCGGCATGCGCTGGCCCGGCAGCAGCCAGCCGCAGGCACTCCATCAGCTGAGCCGTCGTGGTCGTCAGCGGCCGTCCCCGCAAAGTGATCAGGCCGATGGCGGGCAGCTCCACCGGTACCGGGAGCTTGAGCACGTGCACGCTGCCGGCCGCCTCGAAATGGCCGGCGACCGACCGCGCCATGAAACCGACGGCGGCGCGCCGCTGCAGGACGGTCAGCAGCGCGAGGAAGGATGCGGTCTCCACCAGGTCGGTGGGCGGCTGCAGCCCGTGCTTGTGGAACTGCTGTTCCAGCTTCACGCGCAGCGAGGCCCAGGGCGGCGGCAGCACGCAGGGCAGGCGCGCCAGGTCCTGCCAGCCCGCGCGCGGCTGCTCGGCCAGCGGATGGCCGGTGGCGACCACCGCCACCATGGGTTCGTTGAACAGCGGCTCCGTCACGAGGTCCGGCGCCGCGTAGCCGGGCTCCAGCCGG
>DASWUI010000063.1:0-3369 GCA_036401715.1 Ramlibacter sp.
CTCCTGCGCAAGTTCGAGCCGGTGCAGGTGACGGTGGACGGCAAGGAGTTCAGCGCCGACCCGGGCGAGCAGCGCGACTTCGAGGGCGCGCTGGCCGCCTTCCGCAAGGGCGACTTCGTGGCGGCGCAGGCCGCCTTCGCCGACTTCGTGCGCAAGTACCCGGCCAGCGGCTACCGGCCCACGGCGCTGTTCTGGCTCGGCAACGCGCAGTACGCCAACCGCGACTACCGCGGCGCGATCGCGAATTTCCGCGCGCTGCTGCAGCAGGCGCCCGACCACCCGCGCGCGCCCGAGGCGGTGCTGTCGATCGCCAACTGCCAGATCGAGCTGAAGGACAACGCCAGCGCGCGCCGCACGCTGGACGACCTGGTGAAGGCCTACCCGCAGTCGGAAGCGGCGAGCGCCGCACGCGAGCGGCTCGCGCGCCTGCGCTGAGCGCACAGCCCGTGCGCCGCGCATGACGCACCTGGACGAGGCCGCCGACCTGCAGCGGCGCTTCGGCGGGCTCGAGCGCCTGTACGGCATGGCGGGCGCCGCCGCGATCCGGCGCGCGCACGTGGCCGTGGTCGGCATCGGCGGCGTCGGTTCCTGGGCGGCGGAGGCGCTCGCCCGCAGCGGCATCGGCGCGCTCACCCTCATCGACCTCGACCACGTCGCCGAGTCCAACATCAACCGCCAGATCCACGCGCTGGAGAGCACGCTGGGGCAGGCCAAGGTGCTCGCCATGCGCGAGCGCATCGCGCAGATCCATCCCGGCTGCACCGTGCACGCGGTGGAGGAATTCGTGGAGCCGGACAACTGGCCGATGCTGCTGCCCGGCGGCGTGGACGCGGTGATCGATGCCTGCGACGAACTCAAGGCCAAGACGGCCATGGCGGTCTGGGCGCGCGAGCGCAAGGCGCTGTTCATCGCCTGCGGGGCCGCCGGAGGCAAGCGCCTGGCGCACCGGGTGGACGTGGACGACCTCGCGCACACCACGCACGACCCGCTGCTGGCGCAACTGCGCTACCGCCTGCGCAAACACCACCGCGCGCCGAAGGACGGCAGGAAGATCGGCATTCCCTGCGTGTTCAGCCGCGAGGCGGTGGCCCCGCCGGATCCCTCGTGCGCGATCGAAGGCGACGGCTCGCTGAACTGCCACGGCTACGGCTCCGTGGTGAGCGTGACGGCGACCTTCGGCCAGTGCGCGGCCGGCTGGGTGCTCGATCGCATCGCCTCCCGGAAAGCCGGAAAAGACGCGCTATAATCGCGGGCTTTGCTGCTGCGAAAGCAGGGCAATACCGGCCGGGACGTTAGCTCAGTTGGTAGAGCAGCGGACTTTTAATCCGTTGGTCGCAGGTTCGAATCCTGCACGTCCTACCAAGGCTTCAGGGGCCTGCCGCTCGCAAGGGCGGCAGGCCCTTTCCCTTGGGCCTTCAGCGCTTCTTGCGCAGCACGTGCACGAACTCGTCGCCGACCTGCTCCTGCGACAGCAGTTCGTAGCCGACCAAGTACTTGGACAAGGCCTGGAACTCGGCGAGCGTCTGCCCGGACGAGGTGAGCACCTTGAGAAGCTGCCCTGCCTTCATGGCCCGCAGGGCGCGGTAGGCGCGCAGGATGTGCAGCGGCGAGCCGATGCCGCGGGCGTCGAGCTCCTGCATTTCCCCGGCCGGGGGCGCCTGCGCGGCGACGCCCGGGTCGGAAACGAATTCGTCTTCCCCGCTGCTGAGCCTGTTCATCGTGGCTACCCCATGCGCTGTTGCCCGACAGGATAGCGGGCGGGGGCGTTCTGGCAATCGGGGCCGGCGCTGCATGGTCAGGTGCCCTGCATCCTCACCGGCGGCCGCACGAATCCCGCCCGGTCCCGCAGCGCCCGCCAGGTCTCCAGCGACACCATGCGCATTCCCTGCGCTCCGCGGATCCAGCACTCCTCGCGCTGCGCCTCCCAGCCTGCGGCGAGCAGGTCACACGCTTCCGGGACGGAGCAGGCCGGTTGCACCGGGCCGAGGTTGGGTTGCCAGCGGGGATCCATGCCCGCGAGGGTGGGGCTTGACCGGCGCACCGCCTGGAAGGAGGGCACGCGCCCGGCTGTACGACCCGGACCACAGCACCGCGCGAGTGCACCGCCGGGTCAGGCGCGCGCCATCGTCCGCTTGTCGCGTCCGCCCTGCGGCTGCGCGCTCCGGTGCCGGTACCTGAGCTTCATCACCAGCACCGCGCAGGCCAGCACCAGGCTCACGCTGTTGGCCACGATCATGGGCGTCTCCTGCAGCAGGATGCCGTAGGCCAGCCACACGGCGATGCCGGTGGTGAAGATGCCGTACATGCGCAGCGAAATGCCGCTCACGTCCTTGGTGCGGAAGGTGCGCCACACCTGCGGCACGAGGGCGGCCGTGGTCAGCGTGCCGGCGAGGAAGCCGAGGATGTCGGAAGCTTGCATTCTGTGTCGTTGCCTGGCGTGCAACCCACATTGAACCGTCGAGCGAGCGCGCCCCCGATAGGCGGCGCCAGCGATCCGCTGTCAGCCGCGAACTGATACGCGCCGGGGTTCGGCGGCGGGCGCGGGCAGCTTCAGGTGGGCCTGCTTGCACACCTCCACGCAGTCGCGGATGTGCTCCTCGCCCAGGTAGCGGATGGCGGTGTAGCCGATCAGCGCCGACAGCGCCTGCCCCGCCAGCGGCACGTACTTCGCGGCCCGCTTGACGGTCAGGCGCTTGCCGATGGCGGCCGCCGCCTTGATCACCATCTCCTGGGTGATGAACTTGCCGATCACCATGGAGCCGACCACGGCGACGGCCTTCTCGACCTGCTCGCGCTTGCGCTTGGGCAGGCGCTCCAGCTGCTCGGGCGAGAGGCCGAATTCCTCGCTGATCGCCGGGATCAGCTTGGAGAGCAGGGCGGCGTCCACCAGCCAGTCCAGGCCCGGCACCGGCACCACGCTGGCGGCGGCGCCGGCGAGCGCGCGGCGGTTCAGGAGGCGGCGGGAGCGCTGGATGGCGGCGACCAGCGCGGGGTCACCGTCGGCAAGCTGGAGTGCAGTGGCCATGGCGGGCAGATGGTGTCGGTCGGGCGCGGGTCAAGTCATCCGCTGGTCGCCTCGGCCGCTTCGATGTCGCCGGAGAGCTCCAGCCAGCGTTCCTCCAGCTGGCCCAGTTCGTCGGTCACGGTTTTCAGGCGCCGCCCGGCCTCGGCGATCTCCGCCGGCGGCAGCACGCTGGACAGGCGCGCCTCCAGTTGCGCCTTCTCGGACTCCAGCGTCGCGATGCGGCGCTCGGCCTGCTCCAGCTCCTTCTTCAGCGGCTTCAGCCTCGTGGCGAGCTGCTGGCGCTGCAGGGCCTGCAGCTTGCGCTGTTCCTGCGGCGTGATGCGTGCCTCGCCTGCGGCGGGCGC
>DASWUI010000064.1:0-18907 GCA_036401715.1 Ramlibacter sp.
TGGCGAAGACCGATCCGGCCCGCCCCGACCTTGGTCACATCTGTTACGCCGGCGGGGCGGACGAGTGGTGGGATGGGTGCGCCGAGTGGTCGGCGCACCGCGCGCGCCTACTTCGCGGCGGCCTTCACCTTCAGGCGCCACGCATGCAGCAGGGGCTCGGTGTAGCCGCTCGGTTGCTCCTTGCCCTTGAACACCAGGTCCAGCGCGGCGCGGTAGGCGAAGGACGTGTCCCAGTGGCCCGCCATCGGCTTGTAGAACGTGTCGCCCGCGTTCTGCTTGTCCACCACGGCGGCCATGCGCTGGAAGGTCTCCCGCACCTGCTGCTCCGTCACCACGCCGTGCAGCAGCCAGTTGCAGATGTGCTGGCTGGAGATGCGCAGCGTGGCGCGGTCCTCCATCAGGCCCACGTTGTGGATGTCGGGCACCTTGGAGCAGCCCACGCCCTGGTCGATCCAGCGCACCACGTAGCCCAGGATGCCCTGCGCGTTGTTGTCCAGTTCCTGCTGGCGCTCCTCCGCGCTCCAGTTCGCCTGCGCGGCGACCGGCACCGTCAGCAGGCCATTGAGCAGGTTCTCGCGCTCGGCATCGGCGCTGGTCCTTTCCAGCTCCTGCTGCACCGCGAACACGTCCACCATGTGGTAATGCAGCGCGTGCAGCGTGGCCGCCGTGGGCGAGGGCACCCAGGCGGTGTTGGCGCCTGCCTTCGGATGCGCGATCTTCTGCTCCAGCATCGCGGCCATCATGTCCGGCATGGCCCACATGCCCTTGCCGATCTGCGCGCGCCCGCGCAGTCCGCAGGCCAGGCCCACCAGCACGTTGTTCTTCTCGTAGGCCTGGATCCAGGCGCTGGACTTCATGTCGCCCTTGCGGATCATCGGGCCGGCGTACATGGCGGTGTGCATCTCGTCGCCGGTGCGATCGAGGAAGCCGGTGTTGATGAAGGCCACGCGTGCCGCGGCCGCCTCGATGCAGGCCTGCAGGTTGACGCTGGTGCGGCGCTCCTCGTCCATGATGCCCAGCTTCACCGTGTTGGCGGGCAGGCCGAGCAGCTGCTCGACGCGGCCGAACAGCTCGGAAGCGAAGGCGACTTCGGCCGGGCCGTGCATCTTCGGCTTGACGATGTACACGGAGCCGGTGCGCGAGTTGCGGATGCCGTTGGCTCCCCTGCCCTGCAGGTCGATCATGGCGATGGCCGTCGTGATGACCGCGTCCATGATCCCTTCGTAGATCTCCTTGCCGTCGCCCCACAGGATGGCCGGATTGGTCATCAGGTGGCCCACGTTGCGCAGGAACAGCAGCGAGCGTCCGTGCAGGCGCACCTCGCCCTGGCCGTTGGCGCTCTTGTAGATGCGGTCGGGATTCAGCCCGCGGGTGAAGCTCTTGCCGCCCTTGCTTACCTGCTCGGTCAGCGTGCCCTGCAGGATGCCCATCCAGTTGCGGTAGGCGAGCAGCTTGTCCTGAGCGTCCACGGCGGCGATCGAGTCTTCCAGGTCCAGGATGGTGGACAGCGCCGCTTCGGCGATGACGTCGCTCACGCCGGCGGGGTCCGTGGCGCCGATGGCGCTCTTGCGGTCGATGACGATGTCCAGGTGCAGGCCGTTGTTCTTCACCAGCACCGACGAGGGCGCCCCCGCCTCGCCCTGGTAGCCCACGAACTTCGAAGGATCCTTCAGCCCCGAGCTCTTGCCGCCCTTGAGCTGCACCACGAGCTGCCCGCCCTCGACCTTGTAGAGCGTGGCGTCGGCATGCGAGCCGCTGGCCAGCGGCACGGCCTGGTCCAGCACCTGGCGGGCGCGCGCGATCACCTTGGCGCCGCGCACTTCGTTGTAGCCGGGGCCCTTGTCGGCGCCGCCGGTCTCGGGGATCACGTCCGTGCCGTAGAAGGCGTCATACAGCGAGCCCCAGCGCGCGTTGGCGGCATTGAGCGCGTAGCGGGCGTTGAGGATGGGCACCACCAGCTGCGGGCCGGCCTGCAGGGCGAGTTCCGCGTCGACGTTGGTGGTGGTGGCTTTCGCGCCCTGGGGGTTCGGCACCAGGTAGCCGATCTTCTCGAGGAAGCCGCGGTAGGCCGCCATGTCGTGGATGGGGCCGGGGTTCTGGCGGTGCCAGCCGTCCAGTTCGAACTGCAGGCGGTCGCGTTCGGCCAGCAGCGCGGCGTTCTTCGGCGAGAGCTCGCGCACGATGGCGTCGAATCCCTGCCAGAACTTCGCGCCGTCCACGCCCACGGCGGGCAGCACCTGCTCGTCGATGAAGCGCTTGAGCGCGGCATCCACCTCGAGCCCGTGGATCCTGGTCCGGTTGGTGATGGTCATGGTGATTTCTCCTGAGTCAAGAATCGAAAAAGGTGAGCACGTCGTCGAGCGTGGTGCCGATGCGGGTGGGCTGGGTGCCGAGCTCCTCGAAGGGCAGGCGGTAGCGGTTCACCCACAGCGTGCGGTAACCGAACCAGGTGGCCGCCAGCGCGTCCCAGCCGTTGCAGCTGACGAAGAGGATCTGGCTGGCGGGCTTCTTCACCGCCTGCACGCCCAGCCGGTAGGCCTCGGGATGCGTCTTGTACTTGCGCACCCCGTCGACGCTGATCACGTGATCGAGCAGGCCCTCGAGCCCGGCGCTGCGCACCGCGATGCCCAGCATCTCGGGGTCGCCGTTGCTCAGGATGCCGGTGGTGACGCCGCGCGTGCGCAGCACCTGCAGCACCTCCCGGTTCTCCGGGAAGGCCGACAGGTGCCGGTACTGGTTCATCAGCTGCTGCTCGCGTTCGGCCGTGAGCTCCAGGCCCAGGCGCTTGCAGGCGTAGCGCAGCGAGGCGCGGGTCAGCTCCCAGAAGGGCTTGTAGTGGGCGCCGTCGTTGCTGGTGGTGACCAGGCGCGTGTATTCGATCTGCTTGTCGCGCCAGAGCACGGACAGGGGCTGTCCCTGCCCGGGGAACAGTTGTTCCGCGAGCAGCGCCACGCTGTACACGTCGAACAGCGTGCCATAGGCATCGAACAGCACCGCCTTGGGATGGTCCATGGCGGTACTGTATTCCGAACCCGCCCCTTCATTAATGACTGGGAAGGCTCTGAATCAATGACTTACATGCGGGTAATCCAGCTCAGAGGCCGAAAACGCGTTCCGCATTGCGGGATCTGATCGCCTTCATCTGTGCTTCCGGCAGCAGGGCCGTGTTGGCGAAGGCGCCCTTGGTGTCGTGCACCCAGTGCGGCCAGTCCGTGCCCAGCATGACGTGCTCGGCGCCGACGATGGAGATGAGGTACTGCAGCGAGCGCGGGTCGTAGGTGATGCTGTCGTAATAGATATGGCGCAGGTAGTCGGTGGGCTTGCGCTTCATCTGCCGGCGCGATGGCAGCTCGACCTCGTCGCCCTTTTCGAAGCGGCCGACCAGGTAGGGCAGGGTGCCGCCGCCGTGCGAGGCGATGATCTTCAGGTCCGGGTACTGGTCGAAGAAGCCCTCGAAGACCATGCGCGTGATCGCCAGCGTGGTGTCGAACATGAAGCCCACCGACCAGCTCAGGTCGAACTTGGTCATGTCCATGAAGTCCACGCCGGGCGGGTCGGTCGGGTGCACCAGCACGGGCAGCTTGCGCCGGTCGATCGCCTTCCAGACCGGCGCGAACATGGGGTCGGTGAGGCTCCTGCCGGCGACGTTGGCCAGCACCATCACGCCCACCGCGCCCTTGGCGCAGCTGCGTTCCAGCTCTTCCACGGCCCGCTGCGGGTACTCCCAGGGCAGCGAGGCGAACCAGCGGATGCGGTCCGGGTAGCGCGACTGCGCCTCGGCCACGTTGTCGTTGGCCTCGCGCGCCGCCTGCACGCTCACTTCCTCGCCGCCCCAGTCCACGTTGGGGCAGGTGAGCGACACCACCGAGATATCGATCTTCGCCTGGTCCATGTGCTGGATGCGCAGCTCCCAGTCGAAGTGGCCCTTCTGCGGGATCACCACCGGGGTGTTGCCGCGGAAGATCTCGCGCTGGCCGTCCGGCCGGGTCTGGATGTTGTAGATGCCGCTCTTGTCCCGCAGCAGTTCCAGCCACCTGGTGGTGAACATGTGGGTGTGGACGTCGATGACGGTCATGGGGACTGCTCCTTGGTCTCTCGGGGGGGTGGGAGGCGGTTCTCCGGGTGGAACCGGATGGGCGGCGCGCCCGCGCCGGGATACCTTTAACATGTTAAATGATTCGACCCGCAGGAGACTCCCCATGAAACGCCGCCACCTCGCCGCGCTTGCCGGCGCCGCCCTCGTCGCGCTCGCCGCCCCGGCCGCGCTCGCGCAGGACCGCACGATGAAGATCCTGGTGGGCTTCCCGCCCGGCGGCTCGGCCGACCAGATCGCGCGCCTGCTGGCGCAGAAGATGGCCGCCTCCCTGAACCAGGCGGTGATCGTGGACAACAAGCCGGGGGCCGCCGGCCGCCTGGTCCTGGGGGAACTCAAGCGCGCCGCACCCGATGGCCAGACCCTGGTGCTGTCGCCCAGCGGGGCCATGGTGATCGCGCCCTGGCTCTACAGCAACATCGGCTACGACCCGATCAAGGACTTCACTCCGGTCTCGCGCATCGTCACCTTCGATTTCGCGGTGACCGCCGGGCCGGGCGCGCCGCAGGGCGACCTGAAGTCGGTGCTGGCCTGGATGAAGGCAAACCCGGCGCGCGCGAACTACGCCACCTCGGGCGCCGGCACCGTGCCGCACTTCGCCGGCCTGATGCTCGGGCAGGCCGCCGGCGTGCCGCTCACGCACGTGGCCTACCGCGGCGGCGCGCCGGCGGCGCAGGACCTCGTCGGCGGGCAGGTCCCCCTGATGGTCGACACCGCGTCGGAGACCATCGAGCAGCACAAGGCAGGCAAGGTGCGCATCCTCGCCGTGACCGGCGAGCAGCGCTCGCGCGCGTTGCCGGACGTGCCGACGCTCAAGGAGCAGGGCATCAACATGGCGGCCGACGCCTTCTTCGGCCTGTACGGCCCGCCCGGGATGCCGGCCGACGCGGTGGCGCGCATCGACCGCGCCGTCGCCGAAGCGCTGAAGGACCCGGCGATCCAGGAGAAGATCTACAGCTTCGGCCTGGTGCCCAGCCACGCGCCCGCCGCGGAACTGGCGGCGACCCAGGCCGCGCACCTCAAGCGCTGGGAAGCACCCATCAAGGCCTCGGGGTTCAAGGCGGAGTAAGCAGCCGCCGGCGGGGAGCAGGGACAATGCGCCATGCTCCCCGATGTCCTGATCAGCGAGGTGGGCCCGCGCGACGGCCTGCAATCCGTGGCGGCGGTGATGCCCACGCCAGCCAAGAAGCGCTGGCTGGCCGCGCTGCACGCCGCCGGCCTGCGTGAAATCGAAGTCGCCTCCTTCGTCCCCGCGAAACTGCTGCCGCAGATGGCCGACGCCGCCGAGGTGGTGGCCTTCGCGCGCACGCTGCCGGAACTGACGGTGATGGCCCTGGTGCCCAACGTGCGCGGCGCCGAGGCCGCGCTGCGCGCCGGCGCGCACAAGCTCACCATCCCCTTGTCCGCGAGTGCCGCGCATTCGCTGGCCAACGTGCGCAAGACGCGCGAGGAGATGGTGCAGGAGGTGCGGCGCATCGTCGAACTGCGCGACACGCTGGCGCCGCAGGTGCGCGTGGAGGCCAACATCTCCACCGCTTTCGGCTGCACCCTGCAGGGGGAAGTGCCCGAGGACGAGGTCGTGCAGCTGGCGGCACGGGCGATCGCCGCGGGCGCGGACGAATCCGGCCTGTCCGACACCACCGGCATGGCCAATCCGGCGCAGGTGCGCCGCCTGTTCCGGCGCGTGTTCGCCGAGATCGGCGAGCGCACGGGCGCCGCCCACATGCACAACCCGCGCGGGCTGGGGCTCGCCAACTGCCTGGCCGCGTACGACGTGGGCGTGCGCACCTTCGACAGCTCGCTGGGCGGCCTGGGCGGCTGCCCCTACGCGCCCGGCGCTTCCGGGAACGTGGTGACCGAGGACCTCGTCTTCATGTTCGAGGCCATGGGCGTGCGCACGGGCGTCGACCTGCTTGCCCTGATCGCCGCGCGCGAGCCGCTGGCCCAGGGGCTGCCGGGGGAGCCGCTGTACGGCATGACCCCGGAAGCCGGCTTGCCGAAAGGCTTCGCCCAGGAGGCGGCGCATGCCTGAGAACCCGCTGCCCTACGAAGGCATCCGCGTCGTCGAGTTCACCCACATGGTGATGGGCCCCACCTGCGGGATGGTGCTGGCCGACCTGGGCGCGGAAGTGATCAAGGTGGAGCCGCCGGGCGGCGACAACACGCGCCGCCTGCTCGGCTCCGGTGCCGGCTTCTTCCCGCTGTTCAACCGCAACAAGAAGAGCATCGCGCTGGACCTGCAGACGGTGGAAGGCCGGGAGGCGGCGCTGAAGCTGATCGCCACCGCCGACATCGTCAGCGAGAACTTCCGCCCCGGCACCATGAAGAAGCTGGGCCTGGACTACGAGGCGCTGTCCAAGCTGAACCCGCGCATCATCTGCGTGAGCCACAAGGGCTTCCTGCCCGGGCCCTACGACCATCGCACCGCGCTCGACGAAGGCGTGCAGATGATGGGCGGCCTGGCCTACATGACCGGCCGGCCGGGCGACCCGCTGCGCGCGGGCAGCAGCGTCAACGACATCATGGGCGGCATGTTCGGCGCGATCGGCGCCATGGCGGCCCTCGCGCAGCGCGAGAAGACCGGGCGCGGCCAGGAAGTGCAGAGCGCCCTGTTCGAGAACAACGTGTTCCTGGTGGCGCAGCACATGATGCAGTTCGCCGTGACCGGCAAGCCGGCCGCGCCGATGCCGGGGCGCATCTCCGCCTGGGCGGTGTACGACGTGTTCACCGTGCGCGGCGGCGAACAGGTCTTCCTGGCCGCGGTGAGCGACTCGCAGTGGAAGGTCTTCTGCGAGGCCTTCGGCTTCGCCGACCTGCTGGCCGACGAGCGCCTGAAGACCAACAACGACCGGGTCGGCGCGCGCGAGTGGCTGATCCCGCTGCTGCGCGAGCGGCTGGCGCCGCACTCCGCGGCGGAACTGAGCGCGGTGTTCGAAAGGAACGGGCTGCCCTTCGCGCCCATCACCCGGCCGCAGGACCTGTTCGAGGATCCGCACCTGAATGCCACCGGCGGGCTGGCACCGCTGGAACTGCCCGGTGGCCGCGCGACCAAGGTGCCGCTGCTGCCGCTCATGCTGGATGGGCACCGTCCGGCGGTCCGCCTGCAGCCGCCGAAGCTCAACGAGCACGGGCCCGAGCTGCTGCGCGAACTCGGGTACTCGCAAGAGCAGATCGAGCGCCTCGCCCCGCCCCGCTGAGCTTGTCGCGCTGCAGCAATCCGGGCGA
Organism: Ramlibacter sp.; assembly: GCA_036401715.1. Classification (GTDB taxonomy): domain Bacteria; phylum Pseudomonadota; class Gammaproteobacteria; order Burkholderiales; family Burkholderiaceae_C; genus Ramlibacter. Next base: position 7,319 of record DASWUI010000064.1, read on the forward strand.
AATAACGACCGATTGCTGACCTCCACGCGCATAATCTGCCGTCCATGGACAAGCTCAAGCAGCTGGAATCCTTTGTTTCGGTCGCCACCAAGGGCAGCCTCACGGCCGCCGCGCGCGCCGAGGGCGTGGCGCCGGCGATCATGGGCCGCCGGCTGGACGCCCTGGAGGAGCGGCTGGGCGTGAAGCTGCTGGTGCGTACCACGCGCCGCATCTCGCTCACGCACGAGGGCAGCGCGTTCCTGGAAGACTGCCAGCGGCTGCTCGCCGACCTCGCCAACGCGGAGGCGAGCGTCAGCGCCGGCGGCGTCAAGGCCAGCGGCCACCTGCGCATCACCGCGCCGGCGGGCTTCGGCCGGCGGCACGTGGCGCCGCTGGTGCCCAGGTTCCGCGAACTGCACACGGACGTCACCATCTCGCTGAACCTGAGCGACCGCGTCGTCGACCTGGCCGGCGAAGGCTTCGACTGCGCCGTGCGGGTGGGGGACTTTCCCGATTCCTCGCTGGTGAGCGTGCGGCTGGCCGACAACCGGCGGCTGTGCGTGGCCACGCCCGAGTACCTGCGCCGGCACGGCACCCCCGAGCACCCCAACGACCTGATGAAGTTCGACTGCCTCACCCTGTCCAGCGACGCGTCGCAGACCCGGGGCTGGGCTTTCTACGTGCCGGGCAAGAACGGCGAGGGCGAGCTCACGCACCTGAAGCCCGCCGGCCCGCTGGACTGCTCCGACGGGCAGGTCCTGCACGACTGGTGCCTGCAGGGGTTCGGCATCGCCTGGCGCTCCACCTGGGAGGTGGAGCAGGAGATCGCCGACGGCCGCCTGGTCGAGGTGCTGGCGCAGTTCGCGGCGCCGCCCAACGGCATCTACGCGGTCTTTCCGCAGCGCAAGCACCTGCCCCTGCGGGTGCGCCTGTGGATCGACTTCCTCAAGCACCACTACGCGCAGCCGCAATTCTGGATGGCTGCCACCCGGACCGCCGCATGACCCAGGACGCCATCCTCCAGTTCCTGCACATCTCCGCCATCCTGGCACTGGTGGTGTTCATCACCAGCGAGGCCGCGATCTGCCGCCCCGAATGGATGCGGCCGGAGATCGTCGAGCGCCTGGTGACCGTGGACCGCATCTACGGCATTGCCGCGCTCACGGTGCTCGTCACCGGCTTCGTCCGCATCTACTTCGGCACCAAGGGCGCCGACTGGTACTGGGGCAACTGGCTGCTGCACGTCAAGCTCGGCGCCTTCATCGTGGTGGGGCTGATCTCGATCGCCCCGACGCTGCGCTTCCTGCGCTGGCGCAAGGCCCTGCGCGCGGACGGCACGCTGCCGGCGGCCGAGGAAGTGCGCAAGGCGCGCAAGCTGGTGATGCTGCAGGCCCACATCATCCCCTTCATCCCCCTGGCGGCGGCGTTCCTGGCGCGGGGCTTCGGCGGGAAGGGGTAAGAAGCATGTCATCGCGGGCCTGACCGGCAATCCACGCGCGCCCGGCTCGCCGGCATGGATCCCGGGTCGAGCCCGGGATGACATCCCTGTGTCCTTTGCCGGGATGGCATCCCTCTGTCCGCGGCCGGGATGAGCTGCCCTCGTAAAATCCCCCGATGCTCCAAGCAAAACAAGACTTGCTCGCTGCGCTCGCAGCCGGGCTGGAACAGCTGTCGCCGGGTGCCGGCGACAAGGCGGCGTTCGAGCTGCCCAAGGTTGCCGCGCACGGCGACCTGGCCTGCACCGCCGCCATGCAGCTGGCCAAGCCCCTCAAGCGCAACCCGCGGCAGGTCGCCGAGGCGCTGCGCGACAACCTGCTCGCCACGCCCGCTTTCGGCAAGTGGGTGGACGCGATCGAGATCGCCGGCCCCGGGTTCCTGAACATCCGCCTGAAGGCCGCCGCCAAGCAGGAGGTGCTGCGCGAGGTGCTCGCCACGGGCGCGGGCTTCGGCCACCAGCCCCTGCACGGCCGGCGCATCCTGGTCGAATTCGTGTCCGCCAACCCGACCGGCCCGCTGCACGTGGGACACGGGCGGCAGGCGGCGCTGGGCGACGCGATCTGCAACCTCTACGCGACGCAGGGCTGGAACGTCCATCGCGAGTTCTATTACAACGACGCCGGCGTGCAGATCAACACGCTGGCCACCAGCGTGCAGCTGCGCGCCAGGGGCCTCAAGCCCGGCGACCCCGGATGGCCCGAGGCCGCCTACAACGGCGACTACATCCGGGACATCGCCGACGACTTCCTGGCGAAGAAGACGGTGAAGTCCGACGACCGCGAGTTCACCGCCAGCGGCGACCCGGACGACCTCGACGGCATGCGGCTGTTCGCCGTGGCCTACCTGCGCCACGAGCAGGACCTGGACCTGCAGGCGTTCGCCGTGCGTTTCGACCAGTACTACCTGGAGTCCAGCCTGTACACCAGCGGCAAGGTCGACGCGGTGGTGCAGCGGCTGCGCGACGCCGGCAAGACCTACGAGCACGACGGCGCGCTCTGGCTGAAGTCCACCGAGTACGGGGACGACAAGGACCGCGTCATGCGCAAGGGCGACGGCAGCTACACCTACTTCGTGCCCGACGTCGCCTATCACATCACCAAGTGGGAGCGCGGCTTCACCAAGGTGGTCAACATCCAGGGCACCGACCACCACGGCACCATCGCCCGGGTGCGCGCCGGCCTGCAGGCCGCCGGGGTCGGCATCCCCCAGGGCTACCCCGACTACGTGCTGCACACCATGGTGCGGGTGATGCGCGGCGGCCAGGAGGTGAAGATCTCCAAGCGCGCCGGCAGCTACGTGACCCTGCGCGACCTGATCGAGTGGACCAGCAAGGACGCGGTGCGCTTCTTCCTGCTGTCCCGCAAGCCCGATACCGAGTACGTCTTCGACGTGGACCTGGCGCTGGCGCAGAACAACGACAACCCCGTGTATTACGTCCAGTACGCGCATGCCCGCATCTGCTCCGTGCTGGCCGCCTGGGGCGGCGATCCGGCCACGCTGTCGCAGGCCGACCTGTCGTCGCTGGAGCACCCTGCCGCGTTGAACCTGATGCTGCAGCTGGCCCGCGACCCGGAGATGCTCGCCGCCGCCGCGACCGATTTCGCGCCGCACGACGTCACCTTCTACCTGCGCGAGCTGGCGGCGGCGTACCACAGCTACTACGACAGCGAGCGGATCCTGGTGGAGGACGAAAAGCTGAAGGCGGCGCGGCTGGCGCTGGTGGCCGCCGTCGCGCAGGTATTGCACAATGGACTGGCTGTGCTGGGCGTCGGTGCCCCGCAGAAGATGTGAGCATGAAACACAAGCAAAGCGGCAACACCCTCGTGGGCGTCATCATCGGCGTGGTCCTGGGCCTCGCCGCGGCCCTCGCGGTGGCGGTCTACGTCACCAAGGTCCCGGTGCCCTTCCTGAACAAGGGCCCCAGCCGGTCCGCGGAGCAGGATGCGGCGGAATCGCGCAAGAACCAGAACTGGGATCCCAACGCGCCGCTTTACGGGAAGAACCCGGCCAAGGCGCTGCCGCCCGCCCCCGGCGTGACCGCGGCGCCCCCGGCGGCCAAGGCCTCCGAGCCCGCCGCCGCGGCGAAGGACAAGGACAAGGAAGTGGCCAAGGCCGACAGCCGCGACAAGGCCCCCGAGGCGCCCGCTGTCACGGGCCGGCCGCCGCCGGCCGACCCGCTGGGCGAGCTCGCGGCCGCGCGCGCCGGCGGCGGCAGCGACCCCTTCCTGTATTTCGTGCAGGCAGGCGCATTCCGCACGCCGGAGGACGCCGAGGCGCAGCGCGCCAAGCTGTCGCTCATGGGGATCGAGGCCAAGGTGACCGAGCGCGAGCAATCCGGCCGCCAGGTGTACCGGGTGCGCGTGGGCCCCTTCAACAGCAAGGACGACGCCGACCGCCAGAAGGAGCGGCTGGACGCCGGCGGCTTCGACACGGCCCTGGTGCGCGTCCAGCGGTAGCCGCGGGCCTCCCGGCGGCCGGAACCATCCCGCCCGCCGCCGCCTCAGAGCCTCTTCAAGGAGATACAAGCAATGGATCGACGCGAGTTTTCGGCCGCCGCGGCCACCGTGCTGGGCGCCGCCGGCCTGGGGCTGCCCGGGCTCGCGCTGGCGCAGCGCCGGCCGCAGGAGGGCAAGGACTACCGGGACCTCGCCCGGCCGGTGCCGGTGGAGGCCCCCGCCGGCAAGATCGAGGTCGTCGAGTTCTTCTGGTACAGCTGCCCCCACTGCAACGCCTTCGAGCCCAAGCTCAACGCCTGGCTGAAGACCGCGCCGGCGGACGTCTCCTTCCGCCGCGTGCCGGTGGCCTTCCGCGACGACTTCGTGCCGCAGCAGCGCCTGTTCTACGCGCTGGAAGCCATGGGCAAGCTCGACGAACTGCACGCCAAGGTGTTCCACGAGATCCACGTCAACCGCCAGCCGACCAGCCGCGCGGAGTCCATCACCGCCTTCGTGGAGAGGAACGGCGTGGACCGCGCCCGCTTCGTGGAGCTGTACAACTCGCCGGACGTCTCGGCCAAGGCGCGCCGCGCGGCGCAGCTGCAGGACCTGTACCAGGTGGACGGCGTGCCGGCGATGGGCGTGGCAGGCCGCTACTACACCGATGCCACCATGGCCGGCACGATGGAGCGTTCGCTGCAGGTCGTGGAGTACCTGGTCGGCGAAGCACGCAGGACCAAATAGGCGCGGTCGTCAAGCCGCGCCGATTGGCCGTGCGGCGTACCCGGAAAAGCCCGCCCGCAGCGGGCTTTTCCTCCTGCGGTGGCTACAATCGCAGCAAGATTCGTGCCTTTATGAAGAACACCACCGCCTTCCTTTCGCTGGCGCTCGCCCTTGCGCTGGGGGCCGCGCCCGCCGGGGCCGAAAAGGCCGACCGCAACAAGCCCATGAACGTCGAGGCGGACAACCTGCGCTACGACGACCTGCAGCAGACCAGCGTCTTCACCGGCAAGGTGGTCGTCACCAAGGGATCCATCGTGATCCGCGGCGCCCGCATGACCGTCAAGCAGGACCCCGAGGGCTACCAGTTCGGCGTCGTGACGGCCGAGCCCGGCCAGCAGGCCTTCTTCCGCCAGAAGCGCGACGGCGTCGACGAATACATCGAGGGCGAGGCCGAGACGATCGAATACGACGGCCGCGCCGACCGGGTCAAGTTCATCGGCCGCGCCGAGATGCGCCGCCTGCGCGGGACCGCCGTCAACGACGAGACCACCGGCGCCGTCATCACCTACGACAACACGAACGACCAGTTCACCGTCGAAGGCGGCGGCGGCACGGCGGCCACGCCGTCCAATCCGGGGGGCCGCGTGCGCGCCATGATCGCTCCGCGCGCCAGCGCTTCGGCCCCGGCGGCCGCCGCCTCGGCACCGCCGGCGCGCCTGCGCCCGGCCACCAGCCGCGGCCAGGAGAGCCGCTGATGGGGGCCGTGGAGACCGCGCCCGCCGACGCGTCGGTGGCCGTGACGAGCCGGCTGGAGGCGCGGCACCTGCGCAAGTCCTATGGCGGGCGCAAGGTGGTGCAGGACGTCTCGCTGGCCGTGGACAAGGGCGAGGTCGTCGGGCTGCTCGGGCCCAACGGCGCCGGCAAGACGACGTCCTTCTACATGATCGTGGGCCTGGTGCGCGCCGACGGCGGCGAGATCTCCATCGACGGCAAGCCGGTGGAGCACATGCCGATCCACCGCCGCTCGCGCCTGGGCCTGTCCTACCTGCCGCAGGAAGCGTCGATCTTCCGCAAGCTCAACGTGCAGGACAACGTGCGCGCCGTGCTGGAACTGCAGCGCGGCCCGGACGGCAAGTCGCTGCCGCGCGCGGAGATCGAGCGGCGCCTGACCGGGCTGCTGCAGGACCTGCGGGTGGAGCACCTGCGCGACTCGCCGGCCCCCGCGCTGTCCGGCGGCGAGCGCCGCCGCGTGGAGATCGCGCGCGCGCTGGCCACCCAGCCGCGCTTCATCCTGCTGGACGAACCCTTCGCGGGCATCGACCCGATCGCGGTGATCGAGATCCAGCGGATCATCAGCTTCCTCAAGTCGCGCGGCATCGGCGTGCTGATCACCGACCACAACGTGCGCGAGACCCTGGGCATCTGCGACCACGCCTACATCATCAGCGAGGGCCGCGTGCTGGCGCAGGGCACGCCGGCCGAGATCGTGAACAACGCGGACGTGCGCCGGGTGTACCTCGGCGAGCACTTCCGGATGTGAGAGCGGGACCACCGGCAGCATGAAGCAGGGGCTCTCCCTCCGCGTCTCCCAGCACCTGGCCCTGACGCCGCAACTGCAGCAGTCGATCCGGCTGCTGCAGCTGTCGACGCTCGAGCTCGGCCAGGAGATCCAGCAGATGCTGGACGACAACCCCTTCCTCGACGTGCAGGCCGACGAGGCCGGCGAGGAGTTCGGCGCCGCGGCCAGCGACACGCCCAGCGAGCGCGACGACTCCGGCGGCGAGGGCAACTACGAGCCGGCCGCGACCGCCGCCGAGAGCACCTCGGCCAGCAGCTCCGATGCCGAGCCCGGCGAGTTCGGCGGCGACGAAGGGCCGAACTGGGAAGGCGACGGCACGACCGAGACCGTGGCCGACGACGGCGAGTGGGGCGGCGACGCGCCCGCGGTGCGGCGCAACAACAACGGCGAGGACGACGAGGTCGACGCGACCGAGCTCGCGCGCGGCAACGAGTCGCTGCAGTCCTGGCTGCACCGCCAGGCGCTGGCGCTGCGCCTGTGCGAGGAGGACCAGGTGGCCCTGCGCTACCTGATCGAGTCGCTCAACGACGACGGCTACCTGGAGGAGTCGCCCGAGCAGATGGCCCAGGGCCTGGCGCCGGACGACCTCGAGCAGCAGGAGGAACTGGTGCACCGCTTCACGGTCGCCCTGCGCCTGCTGCAGAGCCTGGATCCGCCCGGCGTGGGCGCGCGCAGCCTGGCCGAGTGCCTGACGCTGCAGCTCAAGCCCATGCACGAGGACGACCCGGACGACCAGGCGGTCGCCGCCGCGCTGAAGATCTGCGCCCAGCCGATCGACCTGCTCGCCAAGCGCGACGTCAAGCGGCTGGCGCAGGCCACCGGCGAGAGCGAGGCGAACATCAAGGCCGGCATCGCCTGCATCACGCGGCTGGAGCCGAAGCCGGGGCGCCGCTTCGTGGACGTCGAGCGCAACATCGTCGTGCCCGACGTGCTGGTCACCCAGGTGGGCCGCGGCACGCGCGCCAACTTCCGCGTGCAGCTCAATCCCGACGTGGTGCCGCGCCTGCGCGTGCACGACGTGTACGCGGGCGCGCTGAAGGCGCACCGCGGCGAAGGCCACCAGGCGTTGCAGCAGCGCCTGCAGGAGGCCCGCTGGTTCATCAAGAACATCCAGCAGCGCTTCGACACCATCCTGCGCGTGTCCACCGCGATCGTGGAGCGGCAGCGCAATTTCTTCATCCACGGCGAGCTCGCCATGCGGCCGCTGGTGCTGCGCGAGATCGCCGACGAACTGGGACTGCACGAGTCCACCATCTCGCGCGTGACCACCGCCAAGTACATGGCGACGCCCTTCGGCACCTTCGAGCTGAAGTACTTCTTCGGCTCCGCGCTGGGCACCGAGACCGGCGGCAACGCCTCCAGTACCGCCGTGCGCGCGCTGATCAAGCAGTTCGTGGCGGCGGAGAACGCCAAGAAGCCGCTGTCGGACAGCCAGATCTCCGACATGCTCAAGGAGCAGGGCATCGAATGCGCCCGCCGCACGGTGGCGAAGTACCGCGAGGCGCTGCGGATCGCGCCGGCCAACCTGCGAAAGGAACTGTGAGGGAATTGCGCCTGGTCCTGCCCTGCGCGGGCGGTGTCGAGTCCTGGCTCGCGGAGGAAGTCGTGCGCGTGTGCGGCGACGGCGCGCGCGACGTGCGTGCCGCGCGCGGCGGCGTGCAGCTGGCGGCCACCTGGCCCGAGGTCATGAAGCTGAACCTGCACAGCCGGCTCGCGCAACGGGTGCTGCTGGAGCTCGCGCACCGGCCCTACCGCGCGGAGCAGGACCTGTACGAGGCCGCTTCCGCCGTCCCGTGGGAAGAGTGGTTCGGCACCCGCGACAGCTTCAAGATCGAGCTGACCTCGCACCAGAGCCCGCTCAAGAGCCTCAACTTCGCCGCGCTGCGCATCAAGGACGCGGTGGCCGACCGCTTCCGCAACCGCGGCGGCGTGCGCCCCGACGTGGACACGCAAAGGCCGGTCGTGCGGATCTTCGCGCACCTCTCGGCCGACGCGGTCACGCTCTACATCGACACCTCCGGCGAGCCGCTGTTCAAGCGGGGCTGGCGCGAGGACAAGGGCGAGGCGCCGCTGAAGGAGACGCTGGCCGCGGCGATGATCGCCGCCAGCGGCTGGGACGCCACCGTTCCGCTGTACGACCCCTGCTGCGGCAGCGGCACGATCGCGATCGAGGCCGCGCAGGTGGCCTGCAACATCGCGCCCGGCCTGCTGCGGCGCTTCGGCTTCGAGCGCCTGAAGCCGCACACGGCCGGCGACTGGCAGGCGCTGAAGGCGCAGGCGCTGGACGCGCGCCGCGCCTCTCCGGTGCCGGTGTTCGGCAGCGACGTCGCCTTCCGCATGGTCGACTTCGCGCAGCGCAACGCCGAGCGCGCGGGCGTCGCCCAGGTCGTGCAGCTGCGCGGCGGCGATGCGCTGCAGCGCATGCCGCCCAGCGACGTGCCCGGCGTCATGCTGCTGAATCCGCCCTACGGCGAGCGCATCGAAGCCGGCGGCATCGCCGGCCCCGGCCGCGGCGGGCGCGAGCGCGCGCAGATGGAGAACGCCGGCGATTTCTTCACGCAGCTGGCCGCGCACTGGAAGCGCAACTACGCGGGCTGGACCGCCTGGGTGCTGTCGCCCGATGCGAAGCTGCCCACCCGCATGCGGCTGAAGGAGTCGCGCCGCATCCCGATGTGGAACGGCCCGATCGAATGCCGGCTGTTCCGCTTCGACATGGTGGCCGGATCGGCCCGGGGCGACCGGGGTCCCCAGGAGAAGGGGTCGCCTTTTCCCGGGGTGGCCTGATGCAGCTGGTCCTTGACACCAACATCGTCCTGGACCTGCTGGTCTTCGGCGATCCCGCGGTGCAGGACGTGTCCGCCGGCCTGCTGTCCGGTACGCTGCTGTGGCTGTCGACCGCCGAGATGCGCGAGGAGCTGCGGCGCGTGCTGGACTACCCGAAGCTCGCGCCGCGCGTGGCCCATCACCGCGGCGGCGCGGTGCCGGTGCTGGCCGAGTTCGACCGGCATGTCCGACTGGTCGAGCCGGCGCTCAAGGCCCCGCTGACCTGCGGCGACCCCGACGACCAGAAGTTCATCGACCTGGCGGTGGCCCACCGCTGCATCCTGCTGAGCAAGGACCGCGAGGTGCTGCGCATGCGCAAGCGCCTGGCGCGCCTGGACGTGACGGCAACGACCTGCCTCACGTCGTAACGGCCAGTATCGACGCATTCCTACGTGAGCCGCGCGCCGGCGCCGACGGCATCGGCGCCCCGGCGCAGTACCTTGTGCGCACTGCGATCCCGCATTGCGAACCCGAACAGACGACTCCCATGTCCCAAGCTGCCCTGCCCGAAGTGCAACCCTCCGCTGCCTCCTCCTCGCCCGAGGCTGCTGCAAGGCAGCCGTCGTGCGGGGAATGCCTCGGCTCCGGCGGCTGGTTCCGCTACGAACCGGCGCTGGAACCCGCGCCCGGGCTGCTGTACCTCTCCTGCCTGCGATGCCGCGGTAGCGGCCGGACGGCCCTGCCCCGGGGCTGAGTACTACGCACGGGGTAGGTGCACGCCAATGCCGCTTACGTTCTGTTCCGACAGGCTGCTCGCCTGGCACGTGTGATGCTATGTGCACGTGAAGAGAGCACCACAGTGAGCGAACCAAGCAACCCCGAACAACGCAACGCCCGCCTCGTGCGCAACCTGCTCGCGCTGCGCATGGTGCTGGCGATGGACCAGATGGAGACGGGGCGGTGGAGCGACCGCATCGAGGAGCTCGACCAGGAGCTGGCGAGCCTCGGCCACGACATGAAATCGACCGCCGCTTCGGCGACCGAGAGCCTGCGGCGCACCTTCCTGCTGCCGCGCCTGGTCAACCGCAGGAAGCGCGCGGGCCATCGGCCTGCGGCGCGGACGATCCCGCGCGAATAGCGGGCAGGCTCAGGGCAGCAGCTGCAGCAGGCGCTGCAATGCGTACTCCACGGTCGCCGCGCGCACGGCCGCGCGGTCGCCGGCGAAATGGCGCGTCTCGCTCGTGAGCTGGCCGTCCACCTGGAACCCGAACCACACCGTGCCCACCGGCTTGTGCGGCGAGCCGCCCGTGGGGCCGGCGACACCGGTGACCGCCACGCTCACCCGCGCATGCGAGTGGCGGATGGCGCCGAAGGCCATCGCCCGCGCCACCAGCTCGCTGACCGCGCCGTGCTGCGCGATCAGCGCCGGTTCCACGCCGAGCAGCTCGGTCTTCGCCTCGTTCGAATAGGTGACGAAACCGCGCTCGAACCAGTTGCTGGAGCCGCTGAGGTCGGTGCAGGCCGCCGCGATCAGGCCGCCGGTGCAGCTCTCGGCCGTGGCCAGCATCCACCCGCGCGCCTGCAGGGCCTGCGCGAGCTGCTCGCACAGCGCGCGCGTGTTCACGCGAAGGTCCTCCACAGCGCCAGCACGAACAGCGTGCAGAACGCCGCCAGCAGGTCGTCGGCCAGGATCCCGAAGCCGCCGCGCCACCCGTAGCCCTTGAACCGCTGGTCCGCCCAGGCGATGGGTCCCGGCTTGGCGGCGTCGAAGAAGCGGAACAGCAGGAAGGCGGCGAGCTGGCCGGAAAAGCCCGCGGGCATCACCAGCCATAGCACCAGCCAGAAGCAGACGATCTCGTCCCAGACGATGGAGGTCGGGTCCATGACCCGCATGTTGCGGGCCGTCACGGTGCATGCCCACCAGCCGAGCGGCAGCGACAGCGCGATCAACCCGCCCACCTGGTCGGGTGCCAGCCACTGCACGACCAGGAAGGCGAGCCACGCCCACAGCGTCGCCCAGGTCCCCGGCGCGAGCGGCGCCAGGCCGCAGCCGAACCCGAGCGCCACGAAGTGCGCGGGATGCGACAGCATGAAGGCCACCGTCGGGCGCGGCGGTGCTTCGGGGGGGGCGAGGGTGGCGTGGGACATCAGCCGCGATGGTAGCGCCGGCTCACTGGCAGCGCCCGAAGCGCTGGCGGAAGGTCCTCGGGTCCACCGCACCGGGCAGCGACCACAATCCCTTGCGATCGTGCCGCGCCTGCGCCTCCAGCTTCGCGTACGGCCCGGGCTTGCGGCGGAAGCTGGCCGACCAGGCGTGCCCCTGGCGCACCATCCAGGCGCCGACGTCCTGGTTGCGGTGTTCCACCCGCGCCAGCTGCCGGCGGTAGTCGTCCACGCCGCGGGTGTGCACCCGCACCGGCTCGTGCAGCAGGCGCGTGCGCAGCGCCGTCTTGGCGTCGGGGCCCCAGGACTGGCAGCCTTCGGGCGCGTCGAGGTCGAGCAGCCGGAGCTCCACCGGCGCGCCGCCCGCGGCGGGCCGCACCCACAGGGAGTCGCCGTCGGTCACGTGCGTGACGGTGCCGCGGAAGGTGGCGGCCTGCAGGGCCGGGGCGA